>DATLRG010000296.1:0-8959 GCA_035534795.1 Chloroflexota bacterium | reverse complement strand
TCGAATGTCAGCGTCGACGGCGTCGTTGCCAGCGCTTGCCCCACCGCGACGGCGTCGTCGATCGAGGCGTCCACCAGGCTGGCGACGGTCTCGGCGGTCGTTCTGTCGCCGGCGACGACGTCCGCACGGCGCACGGCGACGTCGGACAGGTCGGAGAACAGCACGACGATCAGGCTCGGAATGAGGATGGCCGCGAGCGCGATCAGCAGCTTGATGCGCAGGCTCATGGGAATGCGCACGTGCGGAATCGGTGGCAGGGGAGGCAGCCACGGCGATTGGACACCTGGCGGGAAGCGCTCAGACATCGATCTGTCTACCCCGGTCAGGGGTAGTAGGTCGTGCGGGCAAATTGCCAGGGGCGGACCAGATCGGCCGGCGTCGGCCAGGGTTGCGGCGTGTGCAGGCTATCCACGGTGTCGTACGGAGGGTACGGCGGCTGCCCGACCGTTCCCGTCCAGTTATTTGGAATCCACGTCGGGCGGCTAGGAACTCGCCAGCCCAGGCGGGCGAAGGTCTGGTCCATGAAGCGCGAGGTCACGAACTTCTGCCAGGTCGAGGCGTCGATCGGCTGGGTCAAATGTCCACTGAGGGCCAGCAGATTGGTGACGGACGCGTTCTCGGTGGCCCAGAACTCTGCGAATGGGTAGGTGAAGGTTGGCCGGTATAGATTGTTGTAGGCGAACGTCTGATCCATGAGCAAGGGTACCGAGTACTTGGTCAGCCGCGGGTCGGTCGCGAGAATGCCGGTCGCCTGCTGCGGTCGGAGGCGTGTCAGCAGGACGGCCTCCTGGTAGCAGTCGACCAGCGCCTGGACGACGTCCGGAACGTTGTCCACCAGCTCCTGGCGAACGACGACGTGTTCGTTCGTAAATTGGTAAGGAAAGGCGACGTCGATGGTCCGGCCGGTTCGACGCTGATCGACGACGAGACTGACAGTTGGCTCCCACGGCACGACTGCCGCGACGGTGGGTGGGAGAGTCGCCTGTTCGTCGACGCTCATGCCCTGTGTAAAAACGTCCTGATTGAGTGTCAGGCCATTCATCGAGGCGGCGATGGCCAGGTAGGCCAGGGCCACGGAGTTGAGCTCGACTCCGATCGCCCTCATCGATCCCTTGAGCTGAGACAGCCGCTGCAGCGTCGAGCTGCTCGGAACGACCGTGCCGATCTTGAGATTCGGAGTCACGATGGCAACCGAGACGACCGGCACGCCGCGCTCGATCATGAGATCGAGCGGCAGGCCGCCAATGACCGCGACCTGGACCCGGCCGGCCACGAATACCTGCTCGAGCTCCGCTCCCGAGATGTGCGTTGTAAAAAACGCCTGTAGGCGCCGTTGGTCCATCAAGCGATACGTCGTCAGCATCGCGAAGACGGCATTCTGGCCGGACGCGAGGTGCTGGTAGCCGATGCCCAGGGGCCACCAGGTCCGCTGCTGCAGCCAATCGATCGACCGCGCTGACACCGGCTCGTAGGGCAGGGGCCATCCCCAGGAGGTGAACTGGAACGTGGGGACAATGGTTGGCGTCGCGATCGCTGGCCGCGCCGGCGTGGGCGACGACGGGACTACCGCGGGAGCGCAGCCGACGCCGGCGAGCGCGCAGCCCAGCCCGAGAGACGTTCGCAGAAAGCGACGCCGGGATTCTCTGTCTTTCGCTGCCACGTCGCGCAGTATCACGGTCGCATCCTCGCCGAGCCGGGGACCGAAGGTTGATCGGGGCTGAGCTCGCAGCGGCCGCTCAGGCCTTTAGCTCAACATGCACAGCATCCCGAATTTCTGGGCTCGGTCAGACCGGCATCGTTCACCACAGAGACGCAGAGGGAGCACAGAGAACGCGGAGAGAGGGGTTTGGGGTCCGGGTATCGGGTTTGGTGGACCGGGTCCCGCGACCCCCGACCCCATACCCGATACCCTCTACCACCGCCTCTGTGTCCTCCGTGCTCCCTCTGTGTCTCTGTGGTGAACGTTCCCGGCCTGCCAGCGCAACGTTCCGGATGGTCCATGTTGAGACAATCTCTGAGCTCAATCCTAGCCATCACGCTGCCTTGGCTCGGGGTTGCTGGGCCTCTTCGACGGCCCGGAGCAGCAATTCGATATCGAAGGGCTTGTTCACGACTGCCCGCACCTGCGGGACCTGCCGCAGCCGCTCGCTGTATGCCGACATGATGATCACGGGGACCCGGTTCGTCTCCGGACTCATCGCGAGCTGCTGCAAGACGTCGTTCCCCGGCACGTCGGGCAGTGCGAGATCGAGCAGCACCACGGACGGGTGGAATCGACGGATCGCCGGTCCCACGTCGCTGCCGCGAGAGACGGACTCGACGCGGTATCCCGCGTTGCGGAAGATGTCGCTAACCAGTTCTCTGATCTCGGGATAGTCTTCGGCCACCAACACCGTCCTCTGCGATCCCGTCGACGTGCTCACGGTGCGTCACCCGGGGAAAGTGTCTGGAGTCCCGTTGCTCCAGCGGCGGTACAGGTCCATCCACCAGTCACGCTACCTCGTGCACGATACGGACCAACCGTTGACGCTGTTACGTAGCAGTGATAAGATGAACCGAGGAGTTGCGAATGTACTCGATCGCCGAACTTCAGACGGAAACCGGAGCCAGCCGACGGACCATCCACTTCTACGTGCAGCAGGAAATCCTGCCGCCGCCGGTTGGCGCTGGCCCGCGCGCGGCCTATGACGACGGCCACCGGCTTCGACTACTGGCGGTGCCGAAGCTTCGATCCGGGGGGTGGCGCCTGGATCAGATCAAGCTTTTCTTCCAGCGCGCCCCGCTCGCGGCGATCGCGCGGGTGGTCGAGACGGGCCGCCTTCCTGCAGACGACGCGTCCTGGCCAGCCGAACGCGGCGAGCCAGAGGGTTTCGCTGCCGCCGAGTCGCTCGTGCGCTATCGCCTGGCGCCAGGAATCGAGCTGTTGGTGTCGACGAGCGCAGCAGACGACGCGAGGGCAACCGCCGAGCGGTCTCTTCCCCTGATCGCGCAGCTTTTCCGACGGATGGAGTGATGGGGACTGTCGGTCAGGGCTCGTTCGTCCTCACCCGCCGGACCGCCTCTTTCCAACCACTGTACAGCTTGGCGCGCTGTTCGTCGGAGATCGACGGTTCGAAGCGACGATCGATGTGCCACAGGGACGACAGCTCGTCGGTGGAGCTCCAGGTACCGACCGCCAGCCCGGCGAGGTAGGCGGCTCCGAGCGCGGTCGTCTCGGTGATGCGGGGTCGGACGACGGTCGTGTCGAGCACGTCAGCCTGGAACTGCGCGAGGAAGTTGTTGGCGGCAGCCCCGCCGTCGATCCGTAGCTCGCTCGGCGGACCGCTGGAGTCGACGGCCATGGCGTCGACGACGTCGCGGGTCTGGTAGGCGATGGCCTCGAGCGCCGCGCGGGCGAGGTGCGATCGACCGGTGCCACGCGTGAGTCCGACGATCGCGCCCCGCGCTCGGGGATCCCAGTAAGGAGCCCCCAGGCCAACGAAGGCTGGGACAAGATAGACGCCGCCGTTGTCCGGAGCCTGGCGGGCGAGGTCCTCGCTCTCCGCGGCGCGGTCGATCAAGCCGAGCTCGTCGCGCAGCCACTGCACCGCGGCGCCGGCGACGAAGACGCTGCCTTCCAGCGCGTACGACGACGCGGCGTCCCGGCCGAAGGCGAGCGTCGTCAGGAGACCGGAGCGCGAGCGAACGGCGACGTCGCCCGTGTTCATCAGGAGGAAGGCCCCGGTCCCGTAGGTACACTTCACCATGCCGCTATCGAAGCACGCCTGACCGACCAGCGCGGCCTGCTGGTCGCCGGCGACCCCCGCGATGGGAATGCCCGCGGGGAGGTCGGTCCCGTCCGGGAGCTCAATCGACCGGGTGCTGGCGAAGGGGAAGCTGGACGGGCAAACCTCCGGCAGCATCTCGACGGGCACGCCGAAGAGCTCGAGCAAGGCCGGGTCCCAGCGGCGTTCTTCGAGGTTGAAGAGCAGCGTGCGCGACGCGTTCGTGTCGTCGGTGCGGTGAACCGTGCCGCCCGAGAGCTTCCACAGCAGCCAGCTATCGATCGTGCCGAATCGAATCTCCCCGCGTCCGGCGCGAGCGCGCCAGGACGGGTCAGCATTCAGCAGCCAGCTTAGCTTCGTGGCCGAGAAGTACGGATCGATCACGAGGCCGGTGCGCCGAGCGATCTCTTCGGAGAGGCCACGCGCGCGCAATTCCTCGCAGATCTCCGCGGTCCGACGACACTGCCAGACGATCGCAGGGGCGATCGGTCGCGAGGTAGCTGCGTCCCAGAGAACGGTCGTCTCGCGCTGATTGGCGATCCCGATCGCGGCGAGCCGACGCTGGCGGCAGGCACGCCGCGCGTCGGCCACCGCTTCGAGGGTTCGGTGCCAGACGTCCTCGGCATCTTGCTCGACCCAACCGGGTCGCGGGTAGCGGCACGCGATCTCGCGGTAGCCCCGCGCGACGACCTCGCCGGACCGGTCGACGAGGAGGGCCGTGCTGCCAGTCGTTCCTTGATCGATGGACAGGATGAGCGAGGCGTCGTCGACGTCGCTCATCGCTGGACCAACCGGAGGATCTTGAGCGGGTGTGGCCGAGCACCTGCACACCGCGCGTTGCCGTGGCTCATCGCTCGCCCGACGGGAGGATCTCGCCCGCTCGATAGGCTCGCATGAACGCCTCGACGACCGCGGGATCGAACCCGGTTCCGGCCGAGGACTCGATCTCCGCGAGCGCGACGTCGACCGAGAGTGCGTTGCGATACGGACGGTTGCTGGTCATGGCGTCGAAGGCATCCGCGACCGCGACCAATCGTCCGCCAATCGGGATGTTGTCGCCGGACTGACCGTCCGGATAGCCCTTGCCGTCGAATCGCTCGTGGTGGTTCCGGACGTACGGAATGACCGGCTCCAGGAACGAGATGCCGTGCAGAATCTGAGCGCCGACCACGGGATGCGTCTTCATGTGGACCCATTCGTCGGGGGACAACGGACCCGGCTTGCGCAGGACCGCATCCTGGATGCCGATCTTGCCGATATCGTGAAGAATCGCGCCCATCTCGGCTTCGCCGAGGCGTTCGTGGTCCCAGCCGAGAGACCGGGCTATTGCCAGGGCGTAGCGGGTGACTCTCTCCAGATGACCGCCGGTGTAGGGATCGCGCGCCTCGACGGCAGCCGCGAGCATGCGGATCGTCTCGAGGTAGGCACGCTGGATCTCCTGCCGCCGCGAGCGCTCGGCCTGGAAGGCAACGTGCAGGTCATCCGCGTAGCGCATGAGCTGAGCTTGCGCGGAGGCGAGCGCTGCGCGCCCGGACCGCTCGTTTTTGTAAATGCGCTGCAGCTCAGCCGCGTAGACGTGTGCCTGCTCTTGCCAGTACGCCGCTGTCGCGGACAGACCGTCGTCGCGTTCTGGCTCCGACATCGCCCCTCACCCGTCGATTACTATGCGCAGATGGTATGACAGGAAGGAGGACTTGTCAAAGTAGAATTGCGTCAAAGAGGGATGGTGACCGAGTCGCCAGCCGCGGACCCGTCGATCCCGACGACGGGCAAGCGCTGGCCGGTCGAGAGCAGGTACAACCCCACCTCGACGTGTGCTCCTGGCGGCAGGGGCGAGGGCAGGCGCAGCCGATGCTCGTCGGGGACCTCCTCGCCCACGACCCAGGTGGAGGTCGGGAAAGCACCGCCGCCCGGCTCGCCGTCGGCGCCGGCGATGACCCTACCCTGGTCGTCGACGAGGTGGACGAAGACGGTGTAATCTCGATCCACGACGTGCTCGGCCTGCCAGTGCAGCCGTAGCGTCACCTGGCCATCGTCGGTGCGCGCGAGGTCATAGCCGCGCAGCGCGATCGACGACCCGAACTGAGCCGCGAGCGGGTGGGTCGCGGCAGCGATCGGCGCGGGGCGATCGATGCGGACCGGTCCCGACTTGAGCACCGTGCCAGCAGGCTTGCCGTTGGAGTCCGTCAGCGAGAGGCGCTCTCCGGTCGCCTGATTGAAGAGTCCCGTATCCACGTCGGCGACCGCTGCCGGCGTCTCCGGCGGGACCCGGATCGTGAACGAGGTGACGACGCGGTCGCCGTTCCGCCACTGATCGGGCGCGAATCCCTGGTTGTAGTCCTGGCCGAGGAGCTGCTGCTGACTGCGTTCGACCAGGTGTGCGAAGAAGCTCCAGTCGCCCGGCGGGAGCCGTCCGACCACGGTCCAGTAGAGCGAAAAACGCAGGGGCTGGCCTGGGCGGACGACCGACGGCACCTCCACGCCGGTCAGCTTCACCGCCGAGGCGATCATCCCTCCGGTGGCGCGGGACGGACTCGGGGGCACCAGTGGCGCCGGCAGGCGGAAAAGCTGGCCGACGACACGTCCGGACGCATCCCGCGAGGTGGCGACGAGCCGAAGCTGGTCGGCGTCGGGGATGCCGCCGTCGGGTAGGTAGATCTGCGCGTAGTCGTAGTACGCTGGCTGGGCGGCATTGCCAGGAGTCACGAACGTGTTTCGTCCGTCGAAGCTGCGCACGCGCGTGGGCGTCCGCGGGGCAAAGCTCAGGGGGATGGGCATGCCTTCGTAGGTCTCGGACGCCGCGAAGGCGGTATCACCCGCCGGTACCTGGCTGAGCAGAGCGGTCGCGTGTAGCGCGCCGGACTCGAAGGCGTCGTAGGTCGCCGGGCTCTCGGCCCAGACGACAAAGTAGTCCCGCATCGTCGAGAAGCCGACGACAATGAACAGAAGCACGACGGCGAGCGAGCCAGCGGCTCGGCCCGCCGGGCGGGCGACGCGAACGACCCAGTCGAACCCGAGCGCGGCGAGAATCAGCACGAAGGGCAGGTCGCCGGCCAGCCGCAGGGCGTGCCACGGCTCCTGGCTGAGCGCGGCGGGCGCGAGCATCGCCAGCGCACTGGCCAGAATGAAGAGCGACGCGCCGTCGCGCCAGCGACGCAGAGCGACGATCACGCCAAGCGCGGCGGCGAGTGCGACGGGCAGATCGAGCAACGGCCGCCCGGGCAAATTCTGGCGCGGATTTGGATCGCCCTTCCAGACCAGTGCTTCGAGCGATCGCGCAAACCCCTCGGCAACGGTCGCGCCCGGCGTATCCTGGCGTTCCGCGTCGATCCGTCCCATCATCTCCGTCGGGTGCAAGGAGAAGTACTGAGCGAGCGGAAGGAGGGTCACCAGAAACAGCGCGGTGGCGACAAGTCCACCGGCCGCGAGCTGCTTCCGCCGCGCGCCGGTGCGCCACGCCGGGATGACGAGGAATCCGAGAAACCAGAGGCCGAAGAGCGCGGGCGCGAGCCGCGCTGGAAGATAGGTGTACAGGTCGATCCCGAGCAGAACGCCGGCGACGGCGAAGTGCCGCGCGCGGCCGCCGCGCAAGCCCTTCCATAACCAGAACAGAGCGAGCGTGGTGAAGAGGGGCAGCGCGACCGCGCGGAAGGCTAACCGGCTCAAGCTGAGGTGCCAGAATGAGACGGCCAGTAGAAAAGACGCGAAGAGGCCGACGCGCGACCCGAAGAGAGCGCGAACGGCGGCAAAGGTCGCCGCGACGGTGAGGATTCCGACGATGGCGCTGGGCAGGCGGAGCGCGAGCGGCGAGGGCCCCAGCACCGCTACCGCAGCGGCCTGGAGGTAGATCATGAGTGGCTCGCGCCCCTGATCTCCCGCGAAGAAGACCGGATGCGCCCCAGCCAGCACCCTCAGCGCGTCGACGCCATTCGCTGACTCGTCATAATAGAGGCCGGGGGGCAACCGGTCGAGTGCGAACAGGCGCAGCGCGGTCGCCAGCGCGACGACGAGCGTGGCGAGCAGTGGGTAAGCGGTGAGGGTGTCTGGAACGTGGCAGGTGGTGCGGAGTGCGCGCAGCACCCCCCTCACCACCTGCCACGTTCCAGACACCCTCTACGGCCTTATTCGAGCGGGAGCCGGACCAGATCGTGGCTGCCGATCGATCGATTGATCGCCAGAGACACTTCGAGGGTGCGCAGGCCATCCGGGACGGTCGATCGAATCAGAGACCGGTCGCCCGTCTCGACCGCCCTGATGAACGCGACGTCTTCCACGAAGTGCATTGACGGCTGCGGTCGCCAGGCGAACTCCTCGACGTGGCTGGCTTCGACAATCTTCAGGGAGCTCGAGCGAATCTCGACGGTTCGGTCTCGGGCGAAGAGTTTGGCGTAGACGTCGTAACCCGGCACCAGATCGCTGGAGAGGATGGTCCCGACGGCGCCGCTCTGGAAGCGCAACGTCGCGGAGCTCGCGTCGGTGATGTCGTAGCCTTCGACCTCCGGATAGAGGCCGGAGGAGCCGCTGGCGTATACTTCCTCGACCTCGCCCAGGAAGTAGCGCAGCAGGTCGACCATGTGCGTGGTCTGCTCGACGACCTGGCCGCCAGACAAGCGGAGCGTTCGCCACCAGCGGCTCCCGGGGAGGCCTCCCAGCCAGACGCCCTCGGCCATCGCGATGGTCTGACCGGCGAGCGATTCGCGCGCGCGCTCGACCAGCGGGGAGTACCGCCAGTGGTAGCCGGCTGCGTTGAGGATGCCGCTGCTCTCGACAACGCTGGCCGCGCGTCGCGCGGCGCCAAGCTCGAGGCCAATCGGCTTTTCGACGAACAGGGCGACACCGCGCTCGGAGGCGCGGCTCTCGAAGTCCTCGTGCGCGTACGGTGGCACGCAGACGTAGAGAGCGTCGATCGGTGCGTCGCCGATCAGCGCGGATGCCGATGGGTAGACCCGGCATCCCGGGAACCGCGTTGCCGCCCGTTCCGAAGCGTCTAAGTCCACGTCGAAGACGGCGACGACCTGGGCCGCTGGAATCTGCTGAAAGTTGGTGAAATGCAGGCCGGCGATTCCCCCGGCGCCGATGAATCCAAGACGGACAGACACGGTTTTCCTCCCCCACGTGCTCAAAGGGTGTGTGGGAAGGGTCAGGAGGCAAGAGATTTGTGCAGCAAATCTCTTGCCTCCTGACCCTTCCCACAC
>DATLRG010000295.1:0-6769 GCA_035534795.1 Chloroflexota bacterium | reverse complement strand
ACTATGCCATCTTCGATATCGAGGAGGTGTTCGTCCTCTTGGGGGTGATTCCGCGCCTCTGCTTCACAACTGATCCCGATCAAGTGAGGTACCGCCATGGCCTTTCCTCGGTTGCCTGATCCTTATGGTGCAATTTCAGCGTGGACTTACTCTAACTGGACTCCCGGCGAGTCGTGGGGTACAATCCAAGCAAGATCGAGTACCAAGCGAGATCGAGCAAGTTTCACCTGTGGGAGCGACGGACGTGGAGGAGCTCGGACAGGTCGCGCGGGAAGTCGCGGCATGCACTGCTTGCGTTTTGTCGCGAACCCGCCACCAGACTGTCCCGGGCTCGGGCGATCCGAACGCAGAGATTCTGTTCATCGGCGAAGCTCCGGGTTACCACGAGGATCAGCAAGGGAAGCCTTTCATCGGACCGGCTGGTCAGTTTTTGGACGAGTTGCTGGCAGCGATCGGGCTGAGGCGGGAAAACGTCTTCATCGCCAACGTCGTGAAGTGCCGTCCGCCGAACAACCGCGACCCGCAACCCGACGAGATCGCGGCCTGCGACCATTTTTTGCAGCGTCAGATCGCCGCCATCCAGCCAAAGGTCGTCGTGACGCTCGGGCGGTTCTCGATGACCAAGTTCTTTCCTGGTGAGACGATCAGTCGAATTCACGGCCGCGCGCGACGTCAGGGCGACGTCCTCTATTTTCCGTCGTACCACCCGGCAGCAGCTTTGCACCAGCCGGCGCTTCGTCGGACGATCGAAGAGGACTTCAAGAAGCTGCCAGACTTGATCGCCTCGTTGAAGGCAGAGTCGAAGGCAGAGTTAACGGAAGAGCCGCCGACCCAATCGGCGACGCAGTTGCAACTGTTTTAGGTCCAGGATGAGAAGTACATCTGATTGATTTGCGTAGCAAATCAATCGATGTACTTCTCATCCTGGAACAAGCCAGACAGCATGAGCGCTATTTTTGGAGGTACCCGATTACTTTGTCGACCCACCCCCTTCGCGTTATCCCGCTGGGTGGTGTGGGCGAGATCGGCAAGAACGCGACACTGGTCGAGTATGGGGAGGACCTGCTCCTCGTAGACGCTGGCCTCAAGTTCCCGGAAGAGGAGATGCTGGGAATCGATCTGGTTATCCCAGACATCTCGTTTTTGCGAGAAGTGCAGTCTCGTCTGCGCGGTATCATCATTACTCACGGGCACGAGGACCACATCGGCGCATTGCCGTACATCCTCGCGACAGTCGACGTTCCGGTCTACGCCACGAGCCTTGCCCGCGGTCTGATCACCGTCAAGCTCAAAGAGCACAAGCTCCACGGGAAACGGCGGCTCGACCCGATCACGCCGAACGACGTGCTCGAGCTCGGGCCGTTCAAGGTCCAGCCGTTCCGCGTGACCCACAGCATTCCCGACGCCGTCGGGTACGCGATTCACACGCCCGCCGGCACCATCGTCTTCACGGGCGACTTCAAGTTCGACCAGACGCCCGTGTCCGGGCCGCCGCCGGATTTCGCAACGCTGGCGGCGATCGGCGAGCGCGGCGTCCTCGCCTTGTTGTCGGACTGCACCCGTATTGAGAAGGCCGGCTACACGCCGTCCGAGCGACTGATTCGCGGCGCCTTCGACGACATCATCCGCGACCTGCCCGGCCGAGTGATCATCACGACGTTCGCCTCGAACATCAGTCGTGTCCAGTTGGCGCTCGACGTCGCCCACCGTCACGGCCGCAAGGTCGCGCTGGTTGGCCGGAGCATGGAGAACAACTGCGCCATCGCCAGCGAACTGGGCTTTCTGCAGTTCCCCGAGGATACCGTTTACCGACTCGAGGAGGTGCGGCGGTTCCCGCTGGACGAAGTGATGCTGATTACCACGGGCAGCCAGGGCGAGCCGTCGGCGGTGCTGTCGCGCATCGCCTCCGGCGACCACCGTCAGATTCGGGCGATGTCCGGCGACACCGTGATTCTCTCCGCGACGCCGATCCCCGGTAACGAGGAAACCGTGGCGCGGACGATCGACAATCTGATGCGGCTGGGTGCCGACGTGATCTACGAGCCGCTCGCAGACGTTCACGTCTCGGGGCACGGCAGCCGCGAAGAGCTCAAGCTGATGCTCAACCTGATTCGGCCGCGCTACTGCATGCCGGTCCACGGCGAATACCGACACCTGGTGCTCTATCGTCGGCTGGCGGGCGAGGTCGGGATCCCCGCCGAGAACGTGATGCTGGCCGAGATTGGCGACGTGATCCAGTTCGACGACGACGGCGTCCGCAAGGTCGACCACCACTCGATCGGCTCGGTGCTCGTCGACGGCGTCAACGTCGGCGGTACCAGCGAGGTAGTCCTCCGTGACCGCCAGCACCTCTCGCACGACGGCGTGCTGATCGTCGCGATCACGTTAGATCAGACGACCGGCGCGATTGTCGCCGGCCCCGAGGTGGTCAGTCGCGGCTTCATCGACCCCTCGCTGAACGGCGACGGCAACCTGATCGGCGAAGCGCGCGAGCGCGTCCGCGAGGCAATCGAACACGCGGCGGCGTCGACCGTCGAGTACGGGTTCGTCGTCTCCAAGGTCAAGGAGACGCTGAGCGATTTCGTGTACAAGCAGACCCGCACGCGGCCGATGATCCTGCCGGTGATCACGGAAGTGTAGCCTGGAGAAGCCAGGAGTCAGGAGAGACCAGCGCGATGGCCACGGTCAAGCGAAGGCCCCCACCGGCGCCAGGCGAGGATGCCTCGCCGCGCGTCAGGCGCGTCACGGTGAGCGGTGGCGTTCTGCTGTCGGCGGCCTTCGTGCTGATCGTCATCGTGCTGGTCGTGCCGGGTGGTTCGATCGGCGGCTACCTGCGAGACGTGCTCGACTACTGGCTGGGGTGGGGCAGCTACTCGCTGCCGGTGGTCGTCGGCGCCTTCGCCGTGGGCAGCTTGCGCGAACGATTCTCGCATCCGTACCGCCTGAGAGGTTCGGAGCGAGGCGGCTGGCTCGCCGTGCTGCTCGCGATCGCGACGATCCTCCAGCCCGTCGACGGCAATCCGCCCGCCATCTGGGGTGCGACCCGCGGGGGGGGCTTGATCGGACAGGTGGCCTGGGCGACGCTGGTCCGCGCGCTGGGGGGTGACGGCGCCGCCGTCGTCGCGGGCGTCTTTGGCTTCGTCGCGCTGGCGCTGCTCCTCGAGGTTGGCGTCGAGGATGCCTGGCGGGCGGCGATCGCCGCGATCCGGGCCTGCGGCCGCGGCCTTCGCTGGCTCGCGCGCGGCCCTGGGACCGTCGCGCGGCGTATCCTGGCACGGCGAGAACGGCAGCCGGTGCCCCGGCTCTTTCAACACTCGGCGTGGGATGTTGGCTCGGCGGCGCTGCCAGAGTCGCCAGATCTCGCGGAGCCGGCACCGTCCGAAACCGTCCGCGTCGATGATGCCCAGTCGAGCGCACCGGTGTGGCAGCTTCCTTCGATCGCCGTGCTGAAGGCAGGCGGCTATGGCGAACTCAGCCAGGCCGATCTGCAGAAGAAAGTCGAAACGATCGAGCAGACGCTCGCCGATTTCGACGTCTTTGCGCGGGTGGTCCAGGTCAACCCCGGCCCGACGCTGACCCAGTTTGGACTGGAGCCGGGCTTCCGTGAGAAGCGCGACCGCAACGGCAAGGTCGTCAAGCGCGAGAAGATCAAGGTGGCCGAGATCACCAACCTCAGCAACGACCTCGCGCTCGCGCTCGCCGCGCCGAGCATTCGGATCGAAGCACCGGTGCCCGGACGACAGGTGGTGGGGCTGGAAGTGCCCAACGGCCAGGCGAGCCTGGTGAGCCTGCGTCAGATTCTCGAAAGCACCGCTTTTCAGAAGATGCGCGCGAAGACGAAGCTGGCGATCGCCCTCGGGGAGGACGTGAGCGGGCAGCCGGTCGCGGCTGATCTCGCCCGGATGCCGCACCTGCTGATTGCCGGCGCCACCGGCACCGGCAAGTCGGTCTGCATGAACGCGCTGATCTGCTGCCTGCTGCTGCAAGCGACACCCGCCGAGGTCCGACTGATCCTCGTCGATCCGAAGCGCGTCGAGCTCACCACCTACAACGACATTCCCCACCTGCTGCGACCGGTCGTCGTGGACACGGACAAGGTGGTCGGCGTTCTCAAGTGGGTCGTCCACGAAATGGACGAGCGCTACAAGCAGTTCGAGGCGCGCGGCGTGCGCAACATCGAAGGATTCAATAAGCTGGCGAGCGACAAGTCCAGCGTGCAGCCGTTGCCGTTCATCGTCGTGGTCATCGACGAGCTGGCCGACCTGATGATGCTGGCGCCCGACGAGACCGAGCGGCTCCTCTGCCGCCTGGCGCAATTGGCGCGCGCGACGGGCATCCATCTGGTCGTCGCGACCCAGCGGCCGTCGGTGGATGTGATCACCGGACTGATCAAGGCCAACTTCCCCACGCGAATCAGCTTCGCGGTGACGTCACAGATCGACTCCCGGACGATTCTCGACTCGGTCGGCGCGGAGAAGCTGCTCGGGCGCGGCGACATGCTGTACTTGCCGACCGACGCCGCCAAGCCGATCCGCCTGCAAGGCGTTTTCATCGACGAGGAGGTCGAGATCATCGCCAATCACTGGCGGCAGTTCGGGCCGGCCAGCTACGTCGAGCAGCTCGTCCAGGCCCCGAGCCTGGACGACGACGAGCCGGTCGACGAGCTCTTCGACAAGGCCGCCGAGGTGGCCCGCGAGCACACTCGCATCTCCACCTCGCTCTTGCAGCGCCGTCTCCGGATCGGCTACACTCGTGCTGCCCGCTTGATCGACCTGCTCGAGCAGCAAGGCGTGGTCGGTCCCGCCGAGGGCGGCGGCCGCTCGCGCGAGGTGAACCAACGAGTGATGAGTGACGAGGGATGAGGGATGAGGGGACCGGATCTCCCGATCACTCATCACTCGTCGAGTTGAGGAGGAACCATGGCGTACAGCGTGCGCGCTCTGTGGAAGACGGCCGGTCCGCAGCCGAACGGACTCCAGGCGACCGATCAGGGTCTCTGGGTGCTGGATCAGGTCGACCCCAACCGAGTCTATCTCCTGCGCTACTCCGATGGCGCCGTCCTGCGCGAGTTTCAGACCCGTGGGAAGCACGGCAGTGGCATCACCGTGGACCCGTCCGGCAACGTCTGGATCGCCTCGACGTTCGGCTTCGACATCATCTGTTACGATCCGGAAACCGGCCGGGAGCTCTCGGCGCTTCCCGCGCCTGGCCTGGGCGAAGGCCCCGGTTCGCCACACGCGCTGGAGTGGCGCGAAGGACATCTCTGGTGCAACGTCCCGAAGGCGGGGCAGATCTTCGAGCTCGACCCGGCGACCGGCCGGGTGTTGCACCACATTTCCTCGCACGGCGATCGCGCGCACGGGATGGCCTGGGAATCCGACGACCTCTGGTGCCGGGGAACTAACCCCGCCAGCAAGGTCGAACCGTCGCCGGTTGCCGCGCACGAGTCCGACCGCCCCTGGCGGTCGGCACGAGGCTTGCCAGCCTTGTGGTGCGCCGACACCAACAGATGCGTGCTCTTCCGACTGGACCCGGACACGGGCGAGGTTCTGGACGCCCTCGGCGTTTCGGGCCTGGAAGCGCACGGGATGACGATTCACGACGGAACGTTCTGGCTCTGCGACGCCGGCACCCGCGACGTGTTCGTTCTACAGAAGTAAGTCGGCGCGGAGGCGCTGTCCATGGTCCGCGATCTCTGTTTGCTCGGCATGCGTTTGATCGTCGGTGGCATCTTCGCCGCGCACGGCTACCCCAAGCTGTTCGGCGGCCAGGGTAAGGAAGTCTCGACCGAAGCGGCTCGTTACCTCGGGCAGGGGTTCGTTGAGGCGGTGCAGCGTGGGAGCCCGGCGGGATTCGCGCCGGCCGTGCAGCGCCTGGGCCTGCCCGGTCCAATCGTGGTCGCCTGGTTCGTCGCGGGCCTGGAGTTCTTTGGTGGGGTCATGCTGGCGATTGGCTGGCTTACCCGTCCGACCGCGTTCCTCCTCGCCGGCGAGATGGCGACGGCCACTTTGCGGGTCCACTGGCGCAACGGCCTGATCGCCCAGGGTGGCTTCGAGTTCCCGCTGTCCCTCCTTGGTGCGTGCCTGGGGCTGATTGGGACCGGGCCAGGGGCCATGTCAGTGGATGGAGCGGAGAATACCTGCAGCGTCGAGCAGAATTGTTGAAAAGGCGAGCGGGCTCGCTCTATGGTTAGTCCACGGTGAGAACTCCATTGATCTGCTCGATGTGCGCAGCATATCGAGCAGTTCAATGGAGTTCTCACCGTGGGTTTGCTATAAAGTCGAGCCACCGTGCGCCGTTCCAGGGTCTGCTTCGCTCGACTATACTCACTGCTATACTATGCTCGCAATGGACAAAGTCTTCTTCGTTCTGGGAGCGCTGTTCGCATTCCTCGCGGTGGCGCTTGGCGCGTTCGGCGCGCACTCGCTGCAGGGTACCTTCGCCGCGGGCATGGCCGACGTTTACGAAACCGGCGTGAAGTACCAGTTCTACCACGCTCTCGGCCTCTTCGCGGTGGCATTCGCGATCAGCCGCTGGAAAGATGCGCCCGTGTCACTGGCCGGCTGGCTCTTCGTCGTCGGCATCGTGCTGTTTTCCGGTAGCCTCTACGTGCTGAGCCTGACCGGCGTGCGCTGGCTCGGCATCGTGACGCCCCTGGGCGGCCTGGCGTTTCTCGCTGGCTGGGTGATTCTCGGGATTGGAGTCCTGCGGGCGTAATCGCCGAACGCGACCCGGGTTGAGAGTGGTAGGGAGGTGCTGGATGTGCGCA
>DATLRG010000294.1:0-7117 GCA_035534795.1 Chloroflexota bacterium | reverse complement strand
TGCTGACCCTTTCCAGACAGCCGCTGATGCGCGGCCGTGCCCTGGCGCTGCTCCTGCTCGTCATCTGGCCGCTCATGGTGTTCGCCAGTCTGGTCCGCTGGGTCGAGGTGAACCAGGCAGCGGATCAGTGGCGGCTGCTCTTTCCTGCCGTTGGACCGATTGCCGTCTTGCTCGCCGCGGGGGTAGCGGGCTGGGGGCGTGGGTTATCCCTGGCCGGTCCGCTGGCGCGTCGGTTGCCTTCGGCCGGTCCCCCGGCGATCGGCGAGACCCCGACGGTCCCGGGGGCACGCCTCCCCATTTTCGCCGCGCTCGTCGCCCTCGTCGGCGTCGCGATCGATGTCGGCGTGCTCTCCGCCATCATCGTGCCGGCCTTCTACCCGCGCTCGACGGGGGCAGTCGGCAGCGCGCCGACTGGCGGCGTCCGGTTCGGCGACGCGATCGAGCTGCTCGACTACCAGGTCAGCCCGGCTCGACTCGGACCGGCTGGCACGGTCGAGGTCGACCTCGATTGGCGGCTGCGGGGAGCCCCGGTGGCGGTCGACGAGGCGGTCTCGCTCGGCATCGTCGGCGACGGGAACGCCACGCTGGCGAAGGTCCAGACCTGGCCACAGCAGGGCCGGGCGCCGACGACTGGCTGGCAGCCGGGGCGGGTCTACCACGACCACTACGCGCTGCGGCCGTCGTGGTCCAGCGCAGACCCCCAGTTGGCCAGCGTCTGGCTGAATCTGTACGACGCGGCGGTCCTCGGCGGGCCAAGCCTGCCCGTGACCGATGGAGACGGCAAGCCGCTTGGGCATGGCATCGTCCTCGGGCAGGTGAAGCTGGAGCCGAGCGATCGCCAGGTTCCGGTCCCGGCGGAAGCGGTTGGCGCGCGCCTGGGCAGCTCCATCGAGCTGGTCGGCTACGACGTGGCGCGCGATCCCCAGCGCGTGCAGGTCACCCTCTACTGGCAAGACCTCGCCGCCGTGTCGCAGCAGTACACCGTGTTCGTCCACGTCGCCGCGGCGGATGGGCGCGTCGTCGCGCAGAACGATAGTCCGCCCCGCGGTGGTGCCTATCCGACGACGGCCTGGGAGGCGGGAGAAACGATCCGCGACCGGCACACGGTCGCGCTGGCAGGCGTGCCGCCCGGGACGTATCAGGTCGTGGCCGGCCTGTACGTGCGATCGACGGGCGAGCGGCTGCCGGTCCGGAGCGCGAGCGGGCTTGCCGTGCCAAACAACGCGCAGCCACTGTTCGACCTCACCGTGCCCCGCTCAGTCGTCGGCAACGCGGGCCAGTCGGAATGACGGTGCGTTCGCCAGCATCGACGTCCTTCCAAGTGCCCGCGGCGGAACGGAAAGCTGCATAATCTGCCGTCGTCTTCCTACGTCGCGATGTGGGCCCAAGCGAAGGTTCGATTGGGGTAAGAATCGCAAGTTTTTCGCCCTTGCGACGCAACAAGCGCGGTTCTCGCGTCTCCCGCACTTCCTCCACGATTCGTAAGAGCTCGGGAACATCGGCAATGTCCATCGATTTCAACTCTCGCATCATCGCTATCGCTCTCTTCATGTGATTAGGGAGAATATAGCAGGTTTCACCCGGGCAATCCAAGGATGATGGCGACTTTCGGAAACATTGAGCGCACCTGCGGTCGTTGGACACGTAGGGTGGCAGGAGACAAAAGCCGCACGGGTCCCCCGATCTTGCACCAAGTGCTGGACTATGCCTTCCACGCCCTGACCAGCGCCTGGATAACCTGATTCACCGACCGATCGATCGGCTCCCACGACATTGGCGGACCACGCGCGGCCGGCGCCAGCATCACGTAACAGGACCCAACCACCAGCAACCCGGCGGCCAGCAAGCCGAGCGTCTCGCCAAACTCCCAGACGGCCACCGCGCCACGCACGGCCGACGATCCGCCTGACCGTGGCCGACGGGACGGTCTCGTCGCGGCGGCCGTCATCAGCCAGCGCCTAGTCTGCCAGCGAAGCTCAGCGCTGAGGCCCAGCACCAGCGCGAGGAAACCCAGAAACGCCAGCAGAAAATCGTGACTCCGTGGCAAGTGCAGCGCGGTCGGCGCAAAGCGCAGGCTGTCCGGCGTGAAGATGGGATGCGGCCCGTCCGCGGAGCCCGCTCCGGTGAACACCTGGTCTACCTTGGCGAGGCGATCCAGGTTCTCGACGATCGGCAGCGCCGCCGCCGCGTCCATCGGCCCGAGGAAGCGATAGAACGCCACGACGTTCGGCGCCCAGAGCAGCAGGAGCCCGACGCCGACGCCGACCAGGGCCCACGGCCAACGCGGCTGCCGTCGCGACGGCCAGGCCGTCCAACCGTCGCTTGCGCTCATGGCGGTTCGGCAACCTCGAGCGTGACCGAGCGTGTCCCGCTCGGCAGACCGACGGTCGCGCCCGACACGGTCCTGATCGGCCCGCCGTCGATCGCCTCGCTCTGGATGGTCAACGGGCTCGGAACGGTCAGACTGTAGCCGCCGGGCGGTGGCGTGCCGCTCAGCGTCAACTGGAGCTGCCGGCCATCGGCCGACCGGGTCATGGTGTATCCTTCGGTCCCGAACTGTGTCGGAAAGCGCTGGAGCTGGACCCGTTGGCCGGCGCCGAGCCACGCGTCCGGGAACGGGCCGATCGCGAGCTGGTTGCCTTGCTCGCGCAGTAGCATGTCGCGCAGCAGCAGGATCATCTCGGCCGACATCCACGAGTGCGGCATGTCTCCCGAGGCGAAGGAGAAGTTGGTGGGATTGACTGCTTCGGCCCAGGTGTAGAGGTGGGGAGCCGTCTGGTGGGCGAAGGTCCACTGGAGGACCGACCAGGTGTGGTCCATCATGCCGAGCTGGTAAAAGGCGTGCGCCAGGCTCAGGCCGGCGTAGGGCCAGTAGTTGTCGCCGTAGTGCCGGTAGGCGCCGCCGTAAGGCTTGATCGTCCACTGGTAGTAGGCTTCGAAGGTGTGCTGCACCAGCGGATCTTTCGGATCGAGCACCGCGACCGGCCAGATCGCCGGCGTCCCGCTGCGCGCCATGGCCGTCGAATGGGTATCTTCGGGACCGTTGGGAATGAAGGCGAGGCCGTCGGCGGTCTTCGTCTGATCGACGCCGGCCAGGACCGCCTGGCGCAGCGCGTTCTCCTCGGCGGTCATCCAGGTGGCGTCGTCGTCGTGGCCCAGCAGGTGCGCCGCGCCGGCCGCCTCCTGGAAGCCGGTCATCGCCCAGAAGTCATCCCAGTAGTGGTGCCAGGTCGGGTCGAGGAGGTCCTCGGCGCTTTCGCCGGCCGGCAGGATGCCGTAGAACGGCGTCCCGCGCAGCGCCGCCGTGCGCGTCGCGTTCAGCTGGTCGCGCTGGAAGACCGCGGCCTGGCGAATGCTCGGGTAGACCGAGCGCAGAAAGGCGAGGTTGTTGGTCAGCCGGGCGTGCTCCACCAGCGCGAAGATGACTTCCCCCTGGCTGTCCCACTCGGTGCGCAGCGGCTGCAGCGGCTTGCCGTCTGGCTCGATGATCGGCGGATAGCGGCCGGAGGGGAGCTGATCCGAGATCATCAGTCGTAACATCGGCTCGACCAGCTCGCCCTGGCCGCTCTGATCGAGTGCCCGGGTGACGTACGCGGCGTCGCGCATGTAAAAGGCGTGCTCGCCGAGCGGCCCCGAGAAGAGCAGGTTGCCCTGGCGCGCCATCAGCATGTACGCCAGTGACGCGTAGAAGGCGTTGGCAACGTCCGGGTCTCCCACCGACAGCTCGACCTGGTGGAGGCGTTCCTGCCAGGCGCTGGCGACCCGCTCGCGTAACCCGCGCACGTCGAGCTGGCGGAGTCCGTCGACGAAGGCCGGCGACGCGGTGACCCGGTCCATCGGCAAGGCGAAGGCGTACGACGCGGTGTGGCCATCCCCGAGCGACAGGTCGTAGCCCAGCAGGCCCTCGGCCAGTCCGTGGGGGCTGGTCGCGCTGCCGGCCGCTAACTGCCCGCCGCTGGCCGCGACGACCGACGCGTCGACTGCCGACTCGTCGAGCGCGCCAAAGCGCGTGGCCGGTTGCTGCGCCACCAGGGTCAGCGCGCCATTCGCGCTGAGCGTCGTGCTGGTGACCGCGACCTGGTCCAGCGGTGAAACTCCGCCGGCCGGCCCGAAGGGGCGGACCGCCACGTACAGCGTCCAGGGACGGGCTGGCCCGGCGGCGCGCAGCGACACCGCGGCGAGGACGAGCCGGTCGGCGCCGGCCGTTGGTTGGATTGGTTCGGGACCGGTCGAGGCGGCAAAGATCGTCGCGGTCAGCGTCGCCGGGCCGGCCGTCCACTGCGAGGTGATCAGCGGCCGCTGGTTGCCATCGAGCGATTGCGTCACCGTCCCGGGCCGGGGGACGTAGAGGTGCCCGGTCTCATCGTCGCGCAGCCAGAAGCTGATCCCCAACGAGTTCGCGTTGGGCGAGAAGGTCCCGTCGGTCGCGACCAACCCCTCGACTCCGCCGCCGTCGAGCCCGACCGCGCTCCAGGCTAGCTGCTTGTCGGCAAACCAGTGGGGCCAGGCCGCGTCCGGGTGGGCGGCCCGCACCTGCTCGAAGAACGCCGCGGCCGCGGCCGGCGTCACGGCCGGTGGCGCCGGCGCCGCCGGCGGCGCGGTGGCGACTGCTGGCACCGGCGGGCTGCTGCGAACGGCCGTCCTCGACGATGGCGGCAGGCCGCACGCGACCACGAAACCCAAAATCATCGCCAGCGCGGTCAGTCGCAAGGTCGCCGAGGAAAACCGTCTCAACTGATCTCCTGGGCGGTCGTTTTCGCGGAGTCGGAACGACGTAGGGCAGGGGGTGGCGGAGTGGCTAGGTGGGGGAGCTTGTCTCCGGCCTGTCCTGTGTCCCAGGCCAGCCGGGGACGGGCAGGAGACGCGCTCTCTCCCCACTCCCAACCCATCCCCTGGCCGATGGCATCATGCGTCCGGCGCATCGAGTGCGAGCCGGCCGGCGCCACGAAGGCCCGTGCGTGCCGCAGACGCCCGCCCCAACCTCCGCCGCGGCTACTTTGTCGCCGGCGCCGTCCAGATTGTCTGGATGTTGACCAGCTCGCGGATGCCGAAGGCCGACAGCTCGCGGCCGTACCCGCTGCGCTTGACCCCGCCGAACGGCAGGCGCGGATCGGATGCCACCATCGCGTTGATAAAGACCTGGCCCGATTCGATCCGCCGCGCGAGCTGCTGCGCCTTCGCCACGTCGCGCGACCAGATGCTCGCACCCAGCCCGAAGACCGAGTCATTGGCCAGGCGAATC
This sequence comes from Chloroflexota bacterium, assembly GCA_035534795.1. Classification (GTDB taxonomy): domain Bacteria; phylum Chloroflexota; class UBA6077; order FW602-bin22; family CADDYW01; genus JAJPKB01. Next base: position 1,875 of record DATLRG010000294.1, on the reverse strand, counting down.
GCCTCGTCCGCGTCCTTCACTCGAATGATCGCCGCGACCGGCCCGAACGTCTCCTCGCGAAAGACGGTCATGCGGGGCGTCACGTCGGTCAGGATCGTTGGGGCGAAGAAGTAGCCCGGGCGGTTCAGCCGCTCGCCGCCGATCACGACCTTCGCGCCCTGCTTGACGGACTCCTTCACCTGACGGTCGAGCGCGTCGCAGAGGTCTTCGCGGGCCAGCGGTCCGACGTTCGTGGACGGGTCCATGGGGTCGCCCACCTTCATCGCCTTCACCGCCTCGGCGAACTTCCGCTGGAACTCGTCGGCGACCGACTCGACGACCAGAAAGCGCTTCGCCGCGATGCAGCTCTGGCCGCTGTTCTGGTTGCGGGCCACCGCGCCGGTCTTCGCGGCGGCGTCGAGGTCGGCGTCTGCCAGGACGATATAGGGGTCCGAGCCGCCGAGCTCGAGCACCGTCTTTTTCAGGGCGTGGCCGGCCGCGGCGGCAACTTTGCTGCCGGCGTCGTCGGAGCCGGTCAGGGTGACCAGTCGAATGCGCGGGTCGTCGATCACCCGGTTCACCTTGCCCCCCGAGATCAGCAGCGTGCGGAAGAGGCCCTCGGGGAAGCCCGCCGCGTCCATCACTTTCTCGATGGCGAGCGCGCACTGCGGTACGTTGGAGGAGTGCTTCAGCACCAGCGCGTTGCCCGCCATCACCGCCGGCGCGATCGGCCGGAAGACCTGCCAGAAGGGGAAATTCCACGGCATCACCGCCAGGATCACGCCGATAGGAGTGTAGGCGACGAAGCTGTCGGCGGCGGTGGTGGCGATGTGGTCGTCGGCCAGCAGCCTCTCGGCGTTGTCGGCGTACCAATCGCATCCCCACGCGGACTTCTCGACCTCGGCTTGCGCCTGTCCGATCGGCTTGCCCATCTCCAGCGTCGCGACCTTCGCGATCTCGTCGCGGTGCGCCCGCAGGTAGCTGGCGATATTGTGGACCTTCTCGGCCCGCTCCGCGAACGTCGTCTCACGCCACTGCTCGTAGGCGGCCTGTGCCTGGGCGAGCGCCCGGTCGACCTCGGCGTCGCTCATCTCCGGGTAAGTCTTGATCACGTCGCCGGTCGCGGGGTTGATCGATTGAATTGCCATCATTCGTCCCTCAGCATCTGTTTTTGGACACCGCCAGTATAGCACCAGCCGGCCGAGATCCCCATCAGGAGCGTAGCGACAGCAGGCGCACGCCTGACCCGGGGAAGTCCTTCGCGTTGTCGGTAACGATAATTGCGTCGTTCTGTCGAGCCACGGCCGCGACGAGCAGATCGGTCGTCGCCAGTGCTTGCCCTCGACGCGCGAAATCGTAACGATCTTGTCCTGCCATCGCCGCGACCTCCCGCGTTATCTCCCAGTAGGTGAGCGATGCAAAAAACCGATCCCACGATGGCCGGACGTCCGGCGGAAGCCCAGAGTAGAACTCGGCTACCACGACCGCGCAGGTCCCGACGACGTCCGACGCTTCAATCAAAGCAAGGACCCGTGTCCGAACCGGTTCGTAGCCTTTGGAGAAGTCGACCAACGTGGAGGTGTCGAGCAGGTAACGACTCATCGGTTGAGAGTCTCCTCGAGTCGCTCGTTGTCTAGCTGGCGCAGTGAACGGACCCAGCGGACCGCGCTGTCACTGGATTCCCAACCGGGGATGTCAACCCCCGCCAGCGACCCGGCCACCTCGCGAGCGGCGCGGACCCGCCTGATGTGTGCGAGCTTCTCCCGCACCGCCTCCGTCACAAACTTGCTGCGGCACCGCGGCCCGACGATTTCGTCGACTTCGTCGACCAACTCCTGTGGGATGACGAGGTGTGCTCTCATCGTACCATTCCTCGTGGGCGTCTATACAGCCAGT
>DATLRG010000293.1:0-3852 GCA_035534795.1 Chloroflexota bacterium | reverse complement strand
GCGCTGCTTGATTTGCTGCGCAAATCAAGCAGCGCCCGATACTCCTCACCCTGGACTACCCATAATTCCAAGCTGCGCGAGAAAGCCGACCAGGTCGTAGTACATTCGAGCACCGGTGATCAGGTTTTCCTTCACGGTCGCGACCTGACAGAAGCGCGTACACGTCGAGCGTCCGGTGGCCAGAATCACCCGTCCCCCGGGCCCCGGCAACGGGCCGGTGTGCGTGCCTTTGCCGAGAAACTCGGTGACGACCGTGCCGTCGTCGGCCGCGGCGATCTTGAGAATCTCAGTCCTTCCATCGGGGAAGCCGCTGAACCACCCCTCCCAGTACTGCCGCAAGCCGGCCGGGCCGACGAGGTCCAGCCCGGTCGCGGTGTCCTGAAGCTCGGCGTCGGGCGCGAGCATGCACGCGCCCGCGTCGAGGTCGTGCGCGTCGAAGGCGGCAAAGTTCGCGGCGATCACCCGCACCGCGTCCGGGTTACCGCTTCCGGCCGTGACGTACTCGCCATCCTGCCACTCGGGATCGGCTTCGAGCAACTCGCGGATCCCCAGGTACCACTGGTGCTGCTCCGGCGAGTTGGCGTTTGCCTCGTACGTCTCCGGGTCCTTGAAGACCGCCACGCCGATCAGATCACCAGGATGGCTCGTGGGAGCGAGCACGTATCCGGCGCGTAGACCCTCGACCACTCGTCCCCGTGTCTCGCCCCAATTCTGGAACAACGCGGCCACGTCGGCAGCGCGCCCGGCCTTTGGGCGCATGCGAAAGATCGATCCGTACATGGCTGTCCCCTCTCTGATTCTCGTTCGGGCCGGATAGCCGTTCAGTCCTTGCAGACTCTCTCGCAAGCTCATCGCCCCGCCGCGGCCCACTTCTGGAAAAGCTCCCCGGCCTTCTGGATCGGCGCGACCGGCTCCGCGCTCACCTGGCAGCTGCCGTAGATCTCCGGACCGAGCAGCTCGTAGAGTTCTTCTGGCGCGCTGATCTCGAGGAGGAAGAAGCCGCCGCGCTTGTTGGCCAGGAGACCACTCGCGCGGACCTTGCCCGACTCCATGACGCTCTGGAGCTGGGGGCCGAGCACCTCCCGCAAGCGCTTGTCGGCGTCCAACGCGATGGTATCGAGAACCGTGATCGTGACCAAAAACTGCATCGTTCGTACGCTCCCTTCTCTGGCGTCCCTGCGTCGACGGTGGCGCAAAAAAGAACTGCCACCAGCATCGCGCTGATGGCAGTCTATCGGAGCACCCTTGCGCGACTCCTACCGGAGTCCTACCCATCTCCTACCCGGCAGGTGCTTTTTGAAGCTGCTGCGAGGAGGGAACGAGTCTGGGCAAGATCCCACTCCATGCCCATCTCGTCAAAGCGCCGCGCGGCCCGCTGGAGGTGCTCGCGGGACGCGTCGAAGTCCCCTCGCGCCAGGTGGAGCCGGCCCAGCGCGGCCTCGGCCCGGGCCCACTCCGGCCACGCCTCGAGCGCGGCCAGGTCGATCCGCGCCTGATCGAGCGCCGCGGCCGCCTCGTCCCGGGCATCCAGGGCCAGGCAGACCTCGCCCCGGACGCGGGCGCACATCGCCGCCTCCAGCAGGTAGCCGTGCTCCTTGGAGAGCGCTTCGCCGTGCAGGGCCGCATCGTAGGCCGCCTGGTGCTGACCGGCGCGCACCAGAATGTCGGCCAGCCAGGCGTGCGCGCGCCCCAGGATCACCCGGGTCTGCGCCCGCTCCGCCAGCGCCAGCGCGGTCTGCTGAACGGCCAAACCCTCCACGGCCTGCCCCTGGCGGGCCAGCGCCAGCCCCAGGTAGACGTGGCTGACGTACTCGTAGATGAGACTCGCGGCCGCCCGAGCGTTCGCGATCGCCTCGTTGGCGTACGCGACGGTCGCCGCCCAATCGCCCCGCGTCTGAACGATTAACGCGTGGTAGAACGCCGCGGCCGCGCGGGCGGCGACGTCGGTTGGTGCGAGAACGAGCAGCCGAGAGCGCGCCATGGTATCCGCCGCCCGCGCGAAGTCGCCGCGAAAGGCGTGCGCGCACGCGGCCAGCCCGAGCGACACGAGCCGTTCGAGAGGCGTAGCTGACCAGAGGGGTTCCGGCGAGCTGCCCCCCGGACCAGGCGCCCCCGGCTCGGCAGCGGCCAGGGCCCGATCGAGCGCTGCCAATCCCCGACCGAGCTCGCCCCGGATCACCAGGAGTCGGCCCAGTGTGTTATCGGTCCGCGCCCGCAGCGCGGGGTCGCCGGTCGCGTCGGCGATGGTCTGGAGCTGTTCGAGGCGCGGTAGCGCAGCCGTGAACTGTCCCTGAATGTAGAGAGCGCTCGCCTGAGCCAGCCAGACGTGCGCCAGGCGTTCGGCATCCCCGAGCTGGCTTGCCTCGGCCTCGGCAGGGGCGAGCCAGTCCATCAAGCGCCCCGGTCGCACGTAGAACGCCGCGCGGGCGAGCTGCAAGCGCAAATCGATCATTCGTCCCCGCAGCTCGGTGGTGAGAGGTAGCTGGGAAGCGCAGGCCAGTGCCTGCTCGTAGAGATGCACTGCTGACTCGTCGGCGCAGAGCTGAAGCGCATCGACGGCGGCCTGCTCACTCCAGGTGAGAGCGACCGACCAGGCTTGCGCGCGACAGGCATGGTGGGCCAGTTGCTCGGCGTACTTTTCGCCGACCGGTGTCAGAAGCTCGATGACGCGACGATGCAACAGCCGCCGGCGCGCGTCACTCAAACTCTCGTACGCCACGCGCCGAATCTGGTCGTGGCTGAAGCTGTAGCGCGTGGCGACGATGCCTGCTGCCATCGGGGTGCTCGTCTCCCGCAAGATCTGAACGCGGAGTAACACCTCCAGGGCCACGAGGGCAGCGTCTTCGGTCTGACCGGCGACCGCCCGGACCTCGTCAAAGTCAAAGTCGCGACGAAAGACCGCGGCGCTGTTCAAGTATTCTCGGCTGGAGGGGTCGAGGCGGGCCAGGCGACCGTGGATGACCGCCTGAACCGTCGCCGGCAGGACCATTCCTTCGAGCGGATCGGGCCGCGGCCTGGTTTGGCGAGCGCCAGTCTCTGAAAGCGAACGGGCTAACTCGATCGCGAAGAGCGGGTTCCCCTCCGCCTCGCGATAGATCTGTTCGGCCAGTCCCGAGGCTTGCTCGGCGACGATCGCCTGGATCAGCGCGGTGGTGCTCGTCTCGGAGAGCGGTCCGAGACGAACTCGATCAAGTCGACCTTCGTATTCCAGACTGGCCATGATCTGATCCAGCGTCACGCTCAGGTCTTCCGGGCGGAGGGTCACCAGAAAGAGCGTGTCCTGCAGGCGGTCGTGACGAACCAGGTAGGCGAGCAGGTGGAGCGTCTCGGCGTCGGCCCAGTGGAGGTCTTCCAGGATGAACAAACGCGGCCGGCCAAAGGCCATCAGCAGTTGGGCAATCCCCTCGAACAGACGTCGCCGCTCTTGGGGCGGGTCGAGGCGGGCCGGCGCGGTCAGGTGTGATCGGTGGGACGTGATCTCTGGCAGGAGACGGTTGACTTCGGCGAGCCAAACGTCAGCGACCGGCAAGGTGTCCACCGCGAGGGGCGCGAGCTGGCTCCGCAGCGCTTCGATCATCGGGTGATAGGGCAGTCCCTGGGCGTCGGGATAGCTGTGTCCGAGGAAGACGGTCCAGAGAGGACCAGTCATGCCAGGCGCTTCACTACGCGGCTCCGACGGAGGATCACCCACGTCAGTCAGGAGCTCTTCGATCAAGCGCGTTTTCCCGATTCCAGCTTCGCCCTGGACCAGGACCAGCCGGCTCGCCCGGCCGGGTGTTCCTGCCAGAAGCTCGCGTAGCTGCCGAAGCTCGACCTCACGGCCGATCAGACGGTATCGCCCGTGGCGCGGCG
>DATLRG010000292.1:0-3323 GCA_035534795.1 Chloroflexota bacterium | reverse complement strand
GGGTAGTTGATGAACATGAGGCGCGCGCGCTGTCGGATCGACTCGGGAATCGCGTCGAGATCCGGCAGGAAAGCGTTCTCGCGCCGTAGCGGCATCTCGTACGGTTCGCCGCCGGCAAAGACGGTGCCGGCGCGGTACACCGGATACGCCGGATCCGGAATCAGCACCACGTCCCCCGGATCGACGAGGGCAAGCGGCAGATGACCGATCCCCTCTTTCGCACCGATCAGCGTCAGAACTTCGCGCTGGGGCGACAGCTCGACTCCGAACCGACGACCGTACCACGCCGCGACCGCTTCGCGGAAGCGGTCCAGTCCTTCGGATTCGGGATAGCGATGGTTCGCCGGCTCGCGCGCCGCCCTGGCGAGCGCGCGAATGATCGGTCCCGGCGTTGGTATGTCCGGGTCTCCGATGCTCAAGCTGATGATGTCGATGCCGCGGGCGGCGGCCTCGCGCCGCTTGCGGTCGATCTCGACGAACAGGTACGGTGGCAGCGCTGCCAGCCGGCGCGCGACCGCGAACTGCTCCCTGATCACAGCCCGTCCTCCGCGCTCACCAGGTCCTGGTAGGTTTCGCGTCGGCGAATCAGCCGGTGCTGGCTTCCCGCCACCAGCACCTCCGCGGGCCGCGGCCGGGCGTTGTACGTGGATGCCATCACGAAGCCGTACGCGCCCGCGCTCATGATCGCCAGCAAGTCCCCCGCGCGACTGACCGGCACGCAACGATCCTTGGCGAAAAAGTCGCCGGACTCGCAGATTGGGCCGACCACGTCGACAACTTCCTGCTCGGCGACTGGTGCAACCGGTCGGACCTCGTGATGGGCAGCGTACAGCGTGGGACGAATCAGGTCGTTCATCGCTGCGTCCACGATCACGAAGGTCTTCACGCCGTTCTCCTTACGGTACACCACGCGCGTCAGCAGCACGCCGGCGCTCCCCACGATGAAGCGACCCGGCTCGCAGAGCAGCGTGACGCCGAGCTCGCGCATCGTCGGCAGAATCCGCTCCGCGAGGTCGCTCGGACCCTCCGGCGCCTCGTCGCGGTAGCGGATGCCCAGCCCACCCCCCACGTCGAAATACCGCAGCCGAACGCCCTCCGCTCGGAGCCGCGCGACCAGATCGACGACCCGCGCGACGGCGTCGACGATCGGCTGAACGTGGACCAACTGCGAGCCGACGTGCATCTGAATGCCGACGGGATCCAGAAAGCGGTCGTCGCGGGCACGACGATAAACGTCGAGGACCCGGTCCGCCGGCACGCCAAACTTGTTCTGCTTCAGGCCAGTCGAGATGTATGGGTGCGTGTGAGGGTCCACGTCCGGATTGACGCGCACCGCGATCCGCGCGACACGGTCCTTCTCCCGCGCGACGTCCGCGATCGCCTCGAGCTCGGCCGGCGACTCGACGTTGAACAGCAGCACGTCCGCGTCGATCGCCTGGGCGATCTCTGCGCGCGTCTTGCCAACCCCGGCGAAGATGATCCGATCAGCCGGCACTCCCGCCTTGCGCGCGCGAAACAACTCGCCGCCCGAAACGATGTCGGCTCCCGCCCCGAGTCCCGCCAGCAGCCGGGTGATCGCCAGGTTATCGTTCGCCTTCATCGCGTAGCAGATCTGGTGCGGCACGCCGGCGTAGGCCTCGTCGAGAGCGCGAAAGCGGTCACGGATCGACGTCTCGCTGTAGACGTACAATGGGGTGCCATACGTCTCGGCGAGCTCGGCCAGGGAAACGCCTTCACAGGCGAGCGAGCCACCGCGATACTGGAACTCCTCCAAGGTCAGTCAAGCTCCTTCGGCAGCGAGTAGCCAGGGTCCACGACTGCGATCGTCCCTTAAACAGGCACGAAGTCGGGCAAGGCAACGCTGTGTTACCTCAAGACATCCTGCATCGAATAGAGTCCCGGCGGCTGCTCCGCCAGAAACCGCGCCGCGCGCAGCGCGCCCAGCGCAAACGTGCGCCGGCTGAACGCGCGGTGGGAGACCTCGATCTGCTCGCCGTCGCTGACCAGGAGCACGCTGTGCTCGCCGGCGATCCCACCCGCGCGGATCGAGTGAACGCCAATCTCGCCCGCCTCGCGAGGCGCCAGGCCATGCCGCCCGTAGCGCTCGACCTGGGAGACCGGACGGTTCAACGCCGACGCGATCGCCGACAGAAGGAGGACCGCGGTCCCCGATGGGGCATCCTTCTTCAAGCGATGGTGTGCCTCGACCAGCTCGACGTCGTACTCGGCGCCCAGTGCGTTGACGATCGTCGGCAGGACCTGCGCGAGTACGTTGATGCCCAGGCTGAGGTTCGGCGCGATCAAGACCGGTGCGCGGTTGGAACCTTCGCGAACGGTCGCGAGCTGCTCGGCGGAAAGCCCGGTCGTCGCCACGATCGCTGGTGTGCCCGCCGCTGCCGCCCGCCGCGCGAACTCCACCGCGGCCACTGGAATGCTGAAGTCGACGGCCACGTCCCCGGCCGCCAACGCTGAGTCCAGGTCGCTGCTGACGGAAACGCCCAACGAGCCAACACCCGCCAACACCCCCGCGTCGACGCCGACACTCGCCGATCCAGCGCGCACCACCGCGGCGGCGATGGTGACATCGGGCGTCGCGGCGGCCGCGCCGATCACCTCGCGCCCCATGCGTCCGGAAGCTCCGTGGACGATCAGCTTCATCGTGCGGTGGAAGTCAGGAGTCGGGGAGTCGATGCTTCCTCAACTGCTCCCGCGCTCTGGTGCCTGACTCCCCACTCCTCCTTCTCCGGAGTAGTTTCTGGCTCCTGGCGCCTAGCTGGCGGCGGCCGGCTGCAGCACGGGCGAGGTCTTCAACACCTGCTCTAGCTTCTGGCGATTCGCATCGCTCAGCGGACACATGGGCAGGCGAAGCTCAGGCGAGCACAGACCCAGGATGCCGGCCGCCGTCTTCACCGGAATCGGGTTTGTCTCGACGAACATCGCGCGGCAGAGATCGAAGAGCTGATAGTGAAGGGCGCGCGCGCGCGCCAGGTTGCCCGAGCGGAAAGCGCGGACCATCTCGCTCATCGGGCCCGGCGCAATGTTGCCGACAACCGAGACGACCCCGGTCCCACCAAGAGAGAGCATCGGCAACGTCAGCGAATCGTCGCCGGAGAGGACGGCGAAGTCGGGCCGGCAACTGGCGACGATCTGGCTGACCTGGTCCATGCTGCCGCTGGCTTCCTTCACCGCGACGATGTTCGGGATCTTCGCCAGGCGCGCCACCGTCTCCGGCAGCATGTTCACGCTGGTGCGGCTCGGGACGTTATACAGGACCAGCGGCAGGTCGGTTTCCCTGGCGATCGCCTCGAAGTGCAGAAAGAGGC
>DATLRG010000291.1:0-2868 GCA_035534795.1 Chloroflexota bacterium | reverse complement strand
CGGTTGTTTGGGCGCCGCTGGGGGGCGCCCAAACAACCGTGGTGAGACAAATTTCTCGACGCTCAGTCCCAGGTCTGCCGCCGTCCGTCGCAGGCCGGACAGGGTGACGCGGTCCAGCGGGATGCCGTGCGCGCGGTTTTCGCGCGCGGCGAGGAACTCTTTCTCGCCGGGGGCGTAGACCCGGTCGAAGCCCGGCGCCAGCCGGCAGGCGTGGACCTGCCGAATCGCCTGATCGACGCGCGCCTTGAAGCGGCCGACGTCTTCGAAGGCGCCGACCCGGATCGCCGCGATGAAGTGGCCATCCTGGCCGGCGGTTGGACCGTGTTCCATGTCGCCCAGCTCGGTGCCGTAGCTCGCGCCCGAGAGCATCGACGAGAGAATCCCCATGATCATCGCCAGCCCGGCCCCTTTGAACCCGCCGATCGGCACCAGGAGCCCGTCGATCGCCGCGGCCGGATCGGTCGTCGGGCGACCGTCACGATCCAGCGCCCAGCCCTCCGGCAGCGTCTGGCCGCGCTGCTGGTAAATCCGAATCTTGCCGTGCGCCGAGCCGCTGAACGCCGCGTCGTAGACGATGGGCGGCTCCTCGTTCGACGGAATGGCGATGGCGAGCGGATCGATTCCCAGCAGCCGCTCGGCGCCTCCCCAGGGCGCCATGGTCGGCAGTGCGTTCGTCGTGGCCAGGCCGATCATGTCGTGGTGGGTCGCCTGCAGCGCGAAGTAGGCCATCGCGCCGCAGTGGTTGCTGCCGCGGACCGCTGTCGCGGCGATGCCGGTCGTCGTCGCGCGCTCGATCGTTCGCTCCGTCGCGAACTGCGCGGCGATCTGTCCCATGCAGTTGCCGCCGTCGACGACCAGACACGCCCCGTCATCGCGGGCGATCGCCGGGCGACCGCGAGGATTCACCCCGCCCTGGCCCAGCTTCTTGACGTACTCCGGCACCCGCATCACCCCGTGCGAGTTGACCCCTCGCAGATCCGCCACGACCAGCGAATCGGCGAGGAGCCGGGCATCCGCCGCGGTCATCCCGCGGCGCTCGAAAATCGCCGTCACCAGGGCGAGTAGCGCCTCGGCGGGGATGCGCGGGTCTGGCTCAACAGACGTGGCCATTGCGTGCTCGAGACCTCTTTTTCTGTCCACGGTTGGTCCACGGTGAGCAGTACGATGGAGGTGATGGAGGTGCGCAGCACCTCCATCACCTCCATCGTACTGCTCACCGAAAACTTATCCGTTGTCGACGACGTTCGCCCGCTCTTGCACGTGTGGCGGCTCGAGAATCCGTCGCGTCCGCGGCGACCAGTCGGCGTCCGGCGTGTCCGCGGCGACGGGATAGTGCGTCGACCAGGACATGTGGCCGGGGCTGTATTTGTAGAGCAGCGAACGTCGCTCCGTCTCGGCTGTCCAGGGCCAGGTGCCGTGGGTGAGCGCCTCGGTGAAGATGATGGCGGACCCGGCCGGCTGCGGCACCTGCTGCACCCACGCGCCGGTCTTCTCGAACGTCTTGAAATAGGCGGGGCAGGGCAGGTTGCTCTTGTGGCTGCCGGGAATCGCCGCGAAGCCGCCGTCGCCGGGGCGGACGTCGCCCAGCGCGAAAGAGACGACGATCAGCCCGTTGTACATTTTTTCGTTCCGCCAGTGGTAGTACTGGGCCGGATCGTACGGCGTGCTACCGCCGTGCAAGCGGTGCTGCGAGCCGCCCTTCTTCATAAAGATGGCGTAGCCGTGATCGAAGCGGAACTTCGGCCCGATCAGCTCGACCAGGAAGGGCAGCAGCTTCGGGTGGTCGATCAGCCGGCGAAACGGCTCTTCCCAGGCGTGCAAGGGCCCGACGTGCAGGTTGTTCGGGCCGACGGTCGCCCCACGGTGCTCGCGTTCGTACTGCCCCCAGGGGTCCCGCTGGTCGATCAGCAGGTTCAGCTCCCGCAGCTCGATCGGACTCAGCACGTCCTCGACGACGAGATAACCCGTCAGATCAAACAGGTACCGCTCTTCTTCGTTCATTTTCCCCAGTCTTTCAAGTGCTTCAGGCTGAGCGCCGCGCTCTCGAGCGGCGGCCGCGCGCAGGTGTCCTGCTCGACGACGTACCACTCCGCGGCGGCGGTCGCCGCGAAAATCGGCTGGAAGTCCAGAACGCCCTCGCCCACCTCGGCGTAGGTCGGCTCGGGACCGGCCGTCATGTCCTTCAGGTGGACCAGCGGGCAGCGACCGGGGTGCCGGCGGATCCAGGCGCTCGGGTCCTCCTTGGCGAAGGCGATCCAGTAGACGTCCGGCTCCCAGAAGACGAGCCCGGGATCGGTCTCGGACAGGATGATCTCCATGCCGGTGGTCTGGCCGAAGCGCTCGAACTCGAAGGCGTGGTCGTGGTACGAGAGGCGGGCGCCGGCCTCCTGGCAGCGTCGGCCAATCGCGTTGAGCGTTGCCGCGAGCTGGTGGTAGCCGTCCGCGCTCTCACGCATCGCCCGCGGCGCCACCGGGCAGACCAGGTCGAGGTTGCCCAGTGTCCGGTTGTACGCGACCTCCGCGTCGAGCGCGCTCTCGAGCCGCCCCAGGTCGACGTGCGAGCCCGCGACCTTCAATCCCAGCTCGTCGAGCACGGCCTTGAGCGCGGCCGCCGACAGGCCGCCGTCGCCGGCGAGCTGAACGGCCGGATAGCCGATCCGGGCAACCTTGCGCAGGGTCCCGACGAAATCGGCCCGGGCGTCGTCCCGGACCGTGTACATCTGTAAGGCAATCTCAGGCTGTGCCACGGTAGCTCCTCCTCAGCAGGTAGAGGGTGTCTGGAACGTGTCGGTTGGTGGAAGATTTGTACGGCAAATCTTCCACCAATTGACACTTTTCAGACACCCTCTCGCGTCGGCCTCTACGGTA
>DATLRG010000290.1:0-4539 GCA_035534795.1 Chloroflexota bacterium | reverse complement strand
GCGCGCCAAGAGCGCCCACGACGGCAACGTCATCAGCTTCCACCGTGTGCGCGACTTCCGCTCGCTGGTGTATTAAAGGGAGGTGTACCGTTCCCGGTGGACGATCTGGGCGATCGGCTTGCGGGGCTGTGGGCGCTTCGGTTGGGCGCGCCGCGCTTCCTCGTCCGGGTAGCCGATCGAGATGACCGTGCGCACCAAACGGTCGGCCGGGATTCCCAGCATCTCTTTGACTTCGCTCGGCGCGTTCCCCTTGAACCAGCCGATGCAGCTTCCGAGACCGTGGGCCGCGGCGGCGAGCATGATCCGCTCGCTGAGGCGGCCCTCATCGTAGGTTTCGTGGGGGAAGCGGTCAGGGTCGCCGGCCATGACCAGGATGATCGCCATGGCGGCACTGCCGACGTGCTTGATCGAGCCTTCGCCGTTTACCAGGGCCTGGAGCATCTCCCGGTCTTGCACCACGACGAGCTCCCACGGCTGGCGATTGCTCGCGCTGCCCGACCAGCGAGCCACGTCAAGGATGTCTTTCAGGGCGGCCTCCGGGACCGTCCCCGGTCGGAACGCTCGCACCGCGCGCAGGTGCTTCAAGAAGCTTATGTTGTCACTTGCCGTCTGGTTCGTGCTCACGAATACCTCCGTCTCCACTACCACGTTCGTCGGGCAACCGCGGTGATCGCTAAGAGCATGACTCCCGAAAAGACGATCATTGTCTGATAGCCCAGCGTGCTGACCATCACCCCGAGAACCGCCGTCCCGATGCCGCCGCCCAGGAAGAGCGAAAAAGCGAACAATGCGACCGAGGTGCCGCGTAAGCCGGGCACGAGCTCGGTCGCCCTGGTTTGCAAGGTCGAGTGAAAAAGGGCAAAGCCGGCGCCCATCAGTAACATGGGCGGCACGGTCAGCGGCCACCAGCCAATCGGTAAGAGCGCCAGGTAGCCAATCGCGAACATGATCCCGCCGACCAGGATCAAATTCGCCTCGCCCAGGCGTCGCAGGCCGAGGTGCACCACGCGACTGGTGATCAGCGTTCCCGTTCCGTAGGCGGCGAGAATCAGGCCCACCACGAGGTAGTTGATTCCGTAAAAATCTTTCAGGTAGGCGCCGAGGTAGGTGAACGAGCCGTAATTGACGACACCTTCCAAACCAACCAGGATGAAAAGGATCTGGGCCCGGCGCAAGCGGAGCACCTGCCCGTAATTGCGCTCGGTCTTCGCGGGAGCCGGCCCGCTGACCCTGGCGGGCTCGCCCGACGTCCGGAACAAGCCGACGGACAGAACGAGCGAGACGACGCCATACAGGGCGAAGAGCGCCCGCCAGGAAAGGAATTGGCCGACGATTCCGCCGAAGGCCGCGCTGAGGGCATTACCGGCCGAGGTCGCGCCCATCAGGTTGGTGATGAAGGGCTGGCGTCGCTGGTAGGGGACCGCGTCGCCGATGAAGGCGAGTGAGAGCGGCACGACCGAGGCGGCACACGCGCCGGTGATCGCCCGCAGCACGTCGAGGGCGGGCAACGTCAGGGCGACCGCGCAGAGGCCGGTGCCGAAGGCAAAGATCAGGAACGACCAGCGCATGACTGCCAGTTTTCCCGAGCGGTCGGCCAGCGGACCGTAGGCGAGCTGAAACAGACCGTACGGGAGGGTGTAGGCGCTGACTGCCAGGCCGACCGCGGCAATCGAGACCTTGAAGTCGCTGGCGATCGCCGGCAGCAATGGTGCGAACACCGCGCGATCGAGGCTGACCAGGAAGGCGGCGAGGTAGAGTACTACGAAGACGCCAGCCAGGCGCTTTTCCGAGCTGGTCTCGACGGTCTGAGCCGCCTGGGGAGTCAATTCGATTGGCGGCGATTCGCTCATCGGTTGGCTGGCCTGACGGAATTAGACATCGACAACCCGGACCCGGGGGATGGCTGCGAAATCGGCATCCTGGGTATAGACCGGCAGGTCATTCGCCACCGCGGTGGCGGCGATCCAGGTGTCCATCACCTTCGGTCGGCGTCCCTGGCGTCGCGCCTCGGCGACGAGCTCGGCGAAGGTGCGCGCCACCTCGGCGTCGATCGGGAGTGGTTGGAAAAGGGCTTCGACTGACGAGAACGTTCGGAGGCGTCGCGCCCGAATGTCCGGGTCGTCGGCCATGAGCACGCCCAAATACAGCTCCGCCAGCGTTACCACCGAGATCGCGGCCCGCGCCGGCAATTGCCCCAGGGACCGCCCGCTCTCCTGGGCAATGAAAACCGACGTGTCCAGGAGTCCGCGCTCGCCGTCTGCCGTCACGCCGATTCCTCGGTCTCGCCAATCGTTTCCCCGACCGCCGAGGCAATGTCACCCGCGAAATCCGGGTCGGAAGACAGGTGTGCCAGGATGCGAGCGATGTCGTCGCGTCCGACGAAGGTCTGTCGAGTCGGACTTACCGGTACCAGGTCCGCGACTGGACGGCCGTTTACCGTGACCCGCAGCGTCTGGCCGGCTTCGACCTCGCGGAGCACCTGGGCAATGTTGTTGCGCAGCTCACGCTGAGGAATTGTTTTCATAGCCGGAGTGTAGCAAAGCCGCTACGCCTTGGCAAGCTTTTTCACTCAGGTCTGGACGAGCAGCACGGCTTTACCGCTGTACCGCCGGGCGTACAATTCTTGCGCGACTTTGCCAACCGCGGTCCAGGAGTCCTCGAGCTCGATCCGGGGACGCAGCCGCCCGGTCGCGACCAGACTGGCCAGGCGCGCCAGACCGGGGCCGGCCGGGTTGGCCGGTAGCTCGTCGAACAAGAAGAAACCAACCAGGGACGCGCCGCCGGTCATGTAGAAGCGCTGGACGTTGAACGTCGTCGTGTCCGCTTCGGTGATGCCAAAATTGACGCAGACTCCGCGTCGCGCCAGCATCCCGAGAGCGGCCGCGAGGGTTTGACCGCCGACCGAATCGAGAACGAGGTGGTACGGGCCATGCGCCGCGGCGCCGGCTGGGTCGCCGGCCACGACGAGGTTTGCTCCGGCCTCGCGCGCGACCTCGGCGTGGGTCTCCTGGTGGACCAGTCCGACGACCTGAGCGCCGGCCAGCCGAGCGAGCTGAATCGCGAAGTAGCCAACCCCGCCCGACGCGCCGGTGATCAGCACCTGGCGATCGATCAGCCCGCCGCCCTTCTCGAGGGTATAAAGCGCGGTCAAACCGGCGACCGGCAGGGTCGAGGCCTGAGCGAACGAGACGCCCGGGGGAATCTCGGCGAGATTGCTGGTCGGCACGGCCACGACCTCGGCCCAGGCGCCGGCTGGCAGTAGCCCGACCACCCGCGCCGCTCTGGCGGGTCCCGAGCCATCCGCCGCGGCGGCTTCGACCGTGCCGGCGATGTCCCAGCCCGGGCGCCACCCCGCGGCCGCGGCCAGGCCGCGGCGTACCTCGCCGCGATTGAGAGAAAAGGCGTGGACACGCACCAGGGCTTCGTTGGACAGCGGGACCGGCGCCGCTACTTCTTGCAAGGCGAGTCGGCCTGGCGCTTGCGGATCGACGACCACCGCTCGGATCTTTTCCATCACGTTCCTCCTCGACGATTCCTGTCCGGTCCAGTACCAGACGGGCCAGTATTTCGAGTATACACGGCGTGCCGCCTGGACGTACATCGATTTGCCAGCCCATGGTCCCTGACTGCCGCTCGGGGCAACGACCCGTCTTTCCTCAACCAAACCACCAGCGCTGAGCGGCCCTTTCTTTACCCCGGTGATCCATGCTGTAGCAGGGCTCTAATGGATCCTTAGCGACCGGGCGGGCATTCCTGATGTTATGATGCGAGCGACGAATTATGGATTGTCCAGCCGACGTAGAACCGTTCAGGAAGAGGAATAGAGAATGTTGGCGATCCAATTAGCCGAGGGCTGGCGATGGAACGTGCCGTGCTGGCAACCTTAGAAAGTAGCGTCCGCGGACCGGTTGCCCCGGTGACCCGCCTGGACGAGGGAATTCCGACCTACGCGGAGGCGGTCGCGGCGTTTGATGAAAGTCTGCTGGCAAAATCGCCGCGCACTCGCACGAACTATCTGTCCGCGTTGAATCGCTTTCGCGAGTTCTTAGGCTCGCTCGGCTGGCAGCCGGACGCGACCAGGACCAACGAGTTCCCGGCCGAGATCCTGGAGCAGTTTTACACCTGGCTGCTGAAAGTCAACGGGCGCGAGCGGCGCTCGACCGCGGTCGCCTACGTCAGCGAGGTGCGCGCGTTCTTCCGGTTCTTGGACCGTCGGCGCTGGCTCCACGCCGACCTCTCCTACGAGCACATGAAGGACGGACTGCGCGAGCTGATCGGCCGGCTCCATTACAAGACGCCCCGAGTCGACGACGCGGTCGCCCTGGTCGTGACGACGGCCCAGAATCGGCCAATCGGCCCGAACGACGGGCGTAGCCTCGCCCAGCGGCTCGAGCTATTGCGCGACCGGGCAATCTTGACGACCCTTTACGCGACCGCGATGCGCCGGGAAGAGATGTCGAGTCTGAACCGCACCGACGTCCAGGATGGTCGGGTCGACGAAGGGCTGATCACCGGCAAAGGCGGCAAAGAACGAGTCGT
>DATLRG010000289.1:0-3797 GCA_035534795.1 Chloroflexota bacterium | reverse complement strand
GGTGTGGCTGCGCGGACGCCTCGCGCCGCGGCCACCGGTCGACCCGCGCCTGGTCCGTGAGAAGCTCGGTCGGAGGGCCTTCCAGGCCGAGATCCGCCTGGCCATCTTCGCCCCGTCCGGCGTGTCCGTGCCACGCCTTGCCGCGCGCTTGGAGCGGCTCGCCAGCGCGTACGATCAATTCGACCTGGCCGCGGGGAACGGCTTTCAAGCGCGGTCCCTCGACCGGAAGAACCGTGACCTGACCCGCCTCGCGCCGCTCGTTCCAAGGTCGGCTTGCTTGCTCACCGCGCGCGAGCTGGCTGGACTCTGGCACCTCCCGCTCGCTACCGCCGACGTGCCCCGCTTGGAGCGAACGACGGCTCGACACCTCCTCCCACTTTCGGTGACCGTCGCTCGGGGGTGCCGCATCGGTATCTCCTCCCACCAGAGCCAGGACGTCCCGGTGGCCGTGTCGGACGACATCTTGCGGCGCCACCTCCTGCTGGTCGCCAAGACGCGCCGCGGCAAGTCCTCGCTCCTCCTTCGCCTCGCCCGGTATCTCGCCGACGCGGGTTCCCGCGGAGAGCAGCACCCGGCGATCGTCCTGGTCGATCCCCACCGAGATCTGGCGCGCGCTGCGCTCGGTCTCGTCCCCGCCGACCGCCAGGGCGACGTCGTGTTCCTCGACGTCGCGGAGGCCGCGCGTCCCTTCGGCCTGAACCTGCTCGACGTCGGGCTGGGCTGGACGCGCGACCAGGCGGTCGCGAACACCCTGACGATTTTCCGCCGGGAGTTCGACCGCTTCTGGGGACCGCGCATGGAAGACGCCTTTCGGTTCGCGTTGCTCACCCTGTATGAAGTCAATCAGGCGATCGGCAACGCGCCCGGGGGTCGGGAGCGCCAGCACACCATCCTGGACGTCCCGGCGCTCCTCGTCGACCCGCTCTTTCGCCGGGGACTGCTCCGCTTCGTCCGCGATCGCCTGGTCGTGGACTGGTGGGCGCGTTACTTCGACACCCTCGACCGGCGGCTCCAGATGGAGATCATCAATCCGGTCCAGACCAAGGTCCAGCGCTACGTGGGCAGCGAGGCCGCGCGCCTGGTCGTGGGCCAGCCGCGCTCGACGGTCGATCCGGCGCGCTGGATCCGGGAGGGCGCGATCGTCGTCGTGAGCACGGCCAAGGACGCGGTTGGCGAGGACACCGCCGGCCTCGTCGGCGCGACCCTCCTCAACCTGGTCTCGCTGGCGATCGCCGACCAGGCGCGCTTCGATCCCGGGGAGCGTCGCCCGGTCAGTCTGTTGGTCGACGAGTTCCACACCCTCGCGGGCGCGGACTACGAGACGATCCTGAGCGAATTGTCGAAGTTCGGCGCGAGCCTCGTGCTGGCCACCCAGAGCCTGGCGCGGCTCGAAGCGCTCGATCACGCCCACCAGCGCGCCCTCCGCGCGCTGGTGTTTGCCAATCTCGACGGGCTGTTCGCCTTCCACTGCAGCGCCGAGGACGCCCGCTACCTGGTCCCCGAACTCGGGCCCGAGATTGATGAGGAGGACCTGGTCGCGCTCGGCGAGCACCGCTGCTACGTCCGACTTTCCGTCCGGGGCGAGCGCCTCCGGACATTCTCGGTCCACCTGGACCCGCCGCCCGAGAGCGATCCCGCGCTTGCGGCCGCGCTCGCGACGGCCTCGGCCACCCGCTACGGGCGCCGCCGGGAGGACGTCGAACGCGACCTTTTGAGCGCGCTGGCGCGACGGGACGAGGCGCACGCGCGGAACTGGGATGGCGGGGGGACGCCCCGCGATGCGCCCCCGGAGCCTCCGGGCTATCTCACGGAACCGAAGCGCAAGCGCAACGAGCATCGACCGCCAAAACGCCGGCGGGACCAGCCCCACCAGGGCACCCTCTTCGAGGGGACCGCCGACGGAGCGGCGGGTCCGCCCGTCAATGAGGCCATGGATGCGCCGGACGACGAGGAATCACCCGACGGGTCAGAGGAGGACGAATGAGCACGGACTGGCGCTGGCGGGACGCGGAACGCAACTGCGCGGTCCTGCGGTCCCACCCGGCGGATCGGCGCAACCTTCTGCTTCTCGCGCGGTTACCCCTCGCGCCGGCACGGCTGATCCAGCGGCTCGAGGGCGCGACCGGCGGCGCGAGCGTGTATCGCTCGCTGGCGCGATTGGCGAAGGCCGAGCTCGTCACCGGTCTGCGGGTTCCGCTGCGGCCGGGCTCGGCCCCCCGGCTCCTCTTCCTTACAGACCTCGGGCTGGCCGCGATCGCACTCGACCAGCGCATCGACGTGCGCGACCTGGCGCGCCGAAATCGCCTGCGAACGACCGATCTGCTGGCGCTGCTCCCCGGCCTCCCGCACATCCTCGCCGCCTACGAGCTGTTGGGGCTCCTCGCCACGTCGCGCCCCGGACGCCCCAACCTCCTTGCCTGGGAGAGACCGTGGCGGCGGCGCGGCGAGCGCCGGGGGGCGAAGCGGTCGGTCTCGGTCTCGCTCCCCGCCTACGCCGCGCTGTCGTGGGACGACGCGTGGGGTGCGTTCTTGCTCGTGCCAGACCTGGGAACGTTTCCCCTGCGCCTGTACCGTCACACCTTGCGTCGGCTCCTGACCCTGCGCCAGAATCTCGGAGATGAGCTGCCCCTCCTCGTGGTTTCGACGACCGGAGCCGAGCGCGCTCGCGTCTGGCGGGAATTGCTCGACGACGTGGCGCGGGACGGTCGCTCGGATCCGTTAGCCGCGCGGGTGGCCACCTGGGAGACCGCATCGGTGGACCTCGCAGGGCCGTGGCCGGACGTCGGACCAGGTGCCCTGGCTCTAACTGCACGCATGGGCAGCCCGCCGCTGCACCCCAGGAAATCTCTGCCCCCAGGGCGGCGCATTCCTTGTCACGTCGGCGATGACCTGATGCGACCGCCCGCGACGGGCGGAGCCGCCCGTGTTAGCCTTGCCGCCACGTACCTGAGCCCGGAGGACCACCGGCTCCTCGCGCTGATTGGCCATCACCCGTTCCTCCCGCTGAGCGCCATGGCCGATGTCCTGGGTTGGACGCCCGCCGTCACGTGGAATCGGTGTCGGTACCTGGTCGAGCTCGGCCTTGCCCGCCACGTCGAGGCGGGAGAAGGCGGCGCGAAGGAAGCGACGATCGGCCTCGCCGAGCTGACCCGAGATGGTCTTCGCCTGGTCGCGTCCTCGCAGGGCCTGCCTCTGGCCATGGCCGTCCGCGAGAATGGCCTCATCGGCGGCGGGCCAGTCGAGCCGGTCGGCGGTCGGCATCAGCTCCTCGCCCACCTCGCGCACACGCTCGGCGCCGACGCGGTCTTCGTCACCCTGATCGCTTCGACACGCCGGCAGGGTGGCGCACTCCTCGAATGGCGAAACGCCGCTGCCTGCGCCCGCGGTCGGGTCCGGCCCGACGGCTATGGTCTTTTTCGCGATGGCCAGCAGGGCTACGGTTTCTTCCTCGAGTACGATCGTGGCACGATGGGCGAGCGCGCTCTCCTGACCAAGTTCAGCGCGTACTACGAGTACCGCGACAGCGGGCGCTATCGGCGCGACTACGTCGGCTTTCCGACGATTCTGGTGGTCGCGGTCGATAACGCCGCCGAGGAGCGGCTTGCCCGCGCCGCTCGATACGCCGCGATCGGACGGCCGTTACCGATCCGGGCTCTGCTCACCACCGAGTGGCGCATCTCTTCGGACCGCGAGAGTCATGCCGGTTTGCTCGGCCGAATCTGGCGTGAGCCACACGCCGCGTTTCACGACCGACAATCCTGGCCGGCGGACAGAACACCGTATGCGGAAAGCCAAAC
>DATLRG010000288.1:0-4754 GCA_035534795.1 Chloroflexota bacterium | reverse complement strand
AGAGGGTTGATATCGTTGTTCGCCGACCCCGCCAAGAACTGACTCTGCGTGATCACCTGCGCCGTCCACCGCAGGTCCGGCGGAATCAGCAGGTACCGACCCTTCACCCCGATCCGCTTGCCCGCCGTGTTCGTCATCTTCTCGAGCACCGTCATCGCCGCTTCGAGCGCCGCGCTCGACAGATCGAAGCTCACGTTCGTCGAGGTGTTCCCCTGATGATTCACCGAGTCGAACACATCGTGCGCGTCCGCCATCGCCGGCCCCGCTCCCGCGTTCGCCGTGAAGAGCGCCGCCACCTGCTCGTTGAGCGTCACGACCGCCGCGTGCGCCAGCTTCGTCGGGATCCGCTGCACCGCGTGCAGATCGTCGTTCAGGAACATTTCGAGCGTGACCGCCACCAGGTTCCCGAACTTCGTCGGCGTGTAGTTCTCCCGCGCGTCCGCCCACGCGATGTTCGCGTACGCCCCCGACTCAGCGACCGTCGCCAGGCTCCCGAAGTCCGCCAGGCGGATCCGGTTCTGCTGCTTCATGTCCGTGACCGGAACCTTGATCGTGAACGGCTCCCACCACTTCGGCTGGGCCTGGTAGTCCTTGATCAGCCGCTTCGTCATCGAATTGAGCACGACGTAGGCGAAACTACTGCAACTCCATGACGATCTCGCTCGGGGCTAAATTTGTATGCAATGTCCACCACTGCCTGGCGCTTGCGCTCTGTCATGTCCGTCGTCGTCACCCGGATGCCGGCGACGAGAAGTTCGACGATCTGACGCTTCGTCGCCCAATCGCCGGTCCGTTCCACGATTTCCAATCGCTCGCGCAGTTGTGTCAGCAGTGCTTCGGCTCGGGCGAACTGGTCCCGAAGCGCCTCGGCCGTGGCCTCTTGCACTTGAATCGCGCCGAGCATTTCCCGCAAACCGGTTGCCTCGGTCGTCAGGGCGTCGATCTGCTTCTCGACGTCAGCGACGGATATGCGACCTCGGCGATAAAGTGTCAGGATGCGCTCGCGCTCGGCATCCTTTTCCGCGATCTGCTGCTCCATCGCATGACGCTCGCCGGCGAGATCGATCCTTTGCTCCTGGCGTTCCTGCATCTGACGCCGTGCGTTGTCGAGAGCACGGCCGGGGTTCAGGATATGCTCGCGGCAATCCGCCCAGATAATCTCTTCCAACCATGGAGCCGGCACGTGCTTAGCGCGACAACGCTGGGAAGGGAGCTTGTAGCTCTGCATCGAGTCACCGCACCGATAATGGAGGAAGATTGCACCATTCCGCTGCTTCTGCTGCTGGGAGACGCCAATGAACATCCGACCACAGCCGGCGCAGCGGATGAGGCCGCGCAGAAGATACTGATGCTTGGCGTTTTTTCGAGAGAAATTCCGATTACGGGTAAGCTGGGCGTTCGCCCGTTCCCACGTCTCGTGGTCGACAATCGGCGGCACCTCTTGCTCGATCGTCTCGACTTTCGATTTGAAGACGTGCGTCCCCGCGTAGACCGGGTTGTGGATCATCCGCGCCAGACGAGACGGCTCCCAGTGATCGGTCAGAGTGAGAACCTTCCCGCCGTTGTAGCGGCGCACACACGGGACACCAAGTGTGTTCAGCCGCTGCACCTCAGCCTGTAGCGTGCTTCCCTCCGCTATCCGGTCGAAGATTGAATGCAGTAACGCAGCCTCGGTCGTACCAACCGACTCCACGAGACGGGTGCTCAGGGTCAAGTGAGAGTTCTCGTCCAAGTCGTAGCCGAATGGGATCGGACCGCTTGCCCACCTCCCCTGGCGGACGATACGATTACGGCCAAGCGTCATCCGCTCCAAGATATTCGATCGATCGAGTTCCGCGAGCGAGCCAAGGAGCTGGAATACGAACCGCCCGATCGGGGTCGAGGTATCGAAGGGCTCGGTGGCGCTCCGAATCGTGATGCCGAGCTCGTCCAGAAGGTCGTGGGCATCGATAAGGGTGCGCGACGTGCGCCCGAGACGATCCAAGCGATACACCAGGATCTCACGGAACTTTCCGGCCCGCGCGTCGTCGATCAGACGTCGGCCCTGGGGACGTTGAGCAAGAGCCAGCGTGCCGCTCCACCCGTCATCGACGTATTCCCCGGCGACGTCGAGGCCATAGAGTCGAACGAAACTGTGGAGAAAGTCGAGCTGGGCCTGAACCGTGCCGCGTTCGGCCTGGTCCTCGGTTGAGACACGGGCGTAGATCGCGATCGGGCGCAGCTTGTCAGTGTTATCGTTCCGGGATACGCTTGGCATTGTGGGCCTCCGTCATTCGTTTCCAGGCTCGCTAGCCACGGGTGGGATTTCATCGCCGGGGCACTTTGTTCTTCCGAGCCACCGATGGTCACTGTAATGGAGATCATGTGTTCTAATTATTATGTGCCGGAAAGGGGTGGGAAAACAACATTTGCATCGGCTCTTTGGAGAGTCACTCCGCGGCTTCGCTGAGCAGTATGTTGCTGTTATCTTCCGTCACCCGTCGCGTCCGAGAGGCCGAGTATGGAATGCCATTAGTTCAGACAAGCCAGTGCGCCTGAGAATCGCAGTGAACATGATCGCTCTTCTGCTCAGATCCAGGACCTCTCCCTACTATCGAGACAGCGCAGCTAGGGCTATCGTGACGCCTTGTCGATTGGTGCCCGGGGTGGCCGAGAGTCTCGGGCATGGGGGCTCCGTTTATTGGTTGAACGGCGAGGCTCGCTTTGCTGCCCGTTGCTGTGGCCACCAGTCACGTCAGTCGACACCATATTATCTTCACACTGCCCCGACTGGGCGCCGTCGATCTTGACGGTACCTGGCGGCTTCCGCGCGATTTCGGGGAACTGCTTGGTAAGCAGGAGAACCAGTGCCGCCGCCTCGCACTCAGGATCAGGCTGGTAGATGCGGCGGACCAGAAGGCCGGCGGGGTGGCTGGGCTCTGTTTTTCTCGCCGGTCTTCTCGGTCCCTCGGGTAACTGTCCGTTCGGGTGCTCTGATCCGTGCTCGGCAGGAGATCCTTGCTTGATGGTCATGTGCGACGACTCGCCGATGGCAATCCTGGGCCAGTCAACCAGGGCCGGCGCGTAGCGTTTTCGGGTGAACACCAGATCGGACCAAGGAGTCCATTAAGAAGATTGGAGTCGCCATGAATACGCGCCTCACTGGTGAGGAGCAGGGGCAGCTCGCCGGCACGTCCAATCGCCGCCACTCTCGCGGCCTGAGCAAGCCGCTTCTCCGCGCCGTCCGTCGTCGCCACGACCAGAATTGTCGGAAAGCCATCGTAGTCCCGGGTGTAGCTTCGACTCTCCTGGTATTGGTAATAGGCCGCGAGCTTCTCCAGATAGTCACCAAAGCCCATCGTGCCGCGGTCATATTCCAGAAAAAACCCGTACGCGTGCTCGCCACGTCGGTAGACCCCGTACCCATCCGGTCGCAGATAGCCACGCCCACATTCCGCTGAGTTGCGCCACTCGACTAGCTGTTCATCCTCCCCGCGCGCGCGGGCCTCCCGCGCCTGGCGCATTAGCCCGAGAAAGAGCGCGTCGACTCCGCGCGTATGCGCGAAGTCTTTGAGGAGCTTCCGTCGGGATCCGACCCGCCTATCAGGTCCACCACCGGTGAGCCCGAGCCAGCGCCGCGCGGCGCCGAGCGGCAGGCCGTACCCGGCGGCGACGAGAGCGAGGCCCGGTCGCGTCACCTCGACCAGCGAGGCGCAGTTGCCTGGACCGACCGCTTCCATTCCGAGTTCGCGCAGGAGACCCAGCACGACGAGTCGTTCCCTCCGCTGGCGGGTCGACGTTTCACGCCAATCGAGTGCCGTCGCAATGTCCGAGGTCGAGCGGAAGGGATGACGAGCAACCAGGTTCAGCAGGGACCGGTCCGCGGGGGTGAGATCGAGAGCGATGCGCCCGAGGCGGGCGGTGGCAGGCAATCCGACGCCTGCAGGCGATCCGATATCACTGACAAGCGGAGAGAACGATGGACTCTCCGGTGCGATTGCCGGGGGCGGGGGTTTGGACATTGGCCGTTCGCGACGGACGCCGACGGCGCGGGTTTGACGGGACAGTGTCGCGACCTCGGCCCGGAGTTCGGTCCAGGTCGCGACCCGGGCGTCGAGCGGTGCCTCGTGACGTCGGTGCCGCACGTCCTCAAGGAGCCTCTCCCAGTCCCGCGTCCGCGCGCGATCGGCTGTCGCGATCACGAGCGTGGGCGCGGCAGCTTGCTCCCGGGCTCGCACCACGAAGAGATGGTCGACGGCCAGGCGGTAGGCCTGGACCGGGACGCCAAGGTCCGGCAGCAGTGCATACGCGGCCGCGTGGCTTTCCCAGGATAGGAACGCGAACGCTGGTAGGGACAGTGTCGTCGGTCCTTTCGCTGTCGGCCGCTGGAGCCGGCGTCGCCAGGGAAACTTCCAGGTACCAAGCCTGGATGGCGCCGGGCGCGAGGCCACGAGCAGCGCGACGAGCGTGTAACAGGATTGAAGGAGAGCCAGCGAGGCCAACCGCCGCAGCAGGTCGACCTGACCGAGACGGTTTCGACGGACAACCTCGGAGGGCGTGACCCGGCGCGCGCGAGCGAGAGCTTCCACGCCCTGGGCGGTCAGGAAGAACAGATCGGGGTTCGGCCCTCTCCGGAGCGCCGGGCGAATCGTCGCGATGACTTGCGCGCTCCGAAGGCGGCTGAGACACCGATACAAGTAGCCGTCTCCCCGGAGGCCGATCAAGGGGCCAATAGCCGTTTCGGGTAGAAAGGGGAGGCGGGCGAGCAGATCCAG
>DATLRG010000287.1:0-3237 GCA_035534795.1 Chloroflexota bacterium | reverse complement strand
TCCGATTTTCAGCCTACCAGATCGGATGCCTGCACTTGTCCGCCCTGACCACAGCAGGACGATTGGGCCGCCATTCGCACGTAAGCTACGTTAACTTGGGACCTATGCCGTAAGCCCTCCCCGTTTGCACGCTGGCGGACGCAAGTCCCCAGTCTGCGCGGGCTACGAAGCCGCCTCTGGTATCTTCGGAGCGCCGTCCCCATCGAGATCTTTGCGGCGCGGTCGCCCCGAGCGGCGGCCCGCCTTTCCATCCGTTCGACCATCGACGACACCCGGGCTGACGCCATCGGCGGCTACGCCAGCGTGGCTCGACCCGTTTTTTTCGGACTCGTTCGGCCCGGCCGGCACTTTCTCGATGGCCTTGCCGTTCATCTCCGGGGCGGCCAACTCGGGAATGACGATCTTCCCATCTGCTGCATCCACGATGGCACGGTCGCCCGCGCGAAAGGAGCTCGCCAGCAGACGGCTCGCCAGCGGGTTGAGGATAAGGCGGCCGATCGCCCGTTTGAGGGGACGCGCGCCGTAGGCGGGATCGTAGCCGACCTCGGCGAGCACAGCGCGCGCGGCCGGCGTGACGACGATCTCGACCTTGTGTTCGCCCAAGCGTTTGGCCGCCGCTTCGAGCTGGATATCGACGATGCGCCCGATGTGCTCACGGCTCAATCGGTGGAAAGTCAGCACCTCGTCGACCCGGTTGAGGAACTCGGGCGGGAACTGGTGGCGCAACGCGTCCAGCGCCCGGTCGCGCATCGTGTCGTCGGCCTCGGCCAGCGCCCGCTCTGCCATCTGCTGGCTGCCGACGTTCGAGGTCATGACCACGACGGCGTTCTTGAAGTCGACGGTGCGCCCGAGGCCATCGGTCAAGCGGCCATCGTCGAGAATCTGCAACAGGACGTTGAAGACGTCCGAGTGGGCCTTTTCGATCTCGTCGAGCAGTACCACGCAGTATGGGCGGCGGCGGACCGGCTCGGTCAGCAGCCCCCCCTCCTCGTAGCCGACGTAGCCGGGCGGCGCCCCGATCAAGCGGGCCACGGAATGTTTCTCCATATACTCGCTGATGTCGATCCGGACCATCGCACTTTCATCATTGAACAGGAACTCGGCCAGCACACGCGCCAACTCGGTCTTGCCAACGCCCGTCGGTCCAAGGAAGATGAAGCTGCCGAGCGGGTGATTCGGGTCTTGCAGGCCGGCACGCGCGCGGCGGATGGTGTCCGAGACCACCCGGATCGCGTCCTCCTGCCCAACCACGCGCTCGCCCAGGCGCTGTTCCATGCGCAACAGGGCGTGCATCTCGCCTTCGATCATGCGGCTGACCGGAATGCCGGTCCAGCGACTGAGGTCCTCGGCGATGTCCTCTTCGTCGACCTCTTCGCGCAGCAGTCGCCCGACACGCCCCTTCGCCTTCGCCTCGAGCTGCGCCTCGGCGTCCTTGAGATCGCGCTCGACCTGTGCCATTTTCGTGTAGCGCAGCTCGGCGGCGCGATCGTAGTCGGCGGCGCGCTCGGCGTCCTCGGCCTCGTGGCGCAAGCGCTCGCGCTCCTCCTTCAGATCGCGAACCCGCTGGATCGCGTTTTTCTCCTCCTGCCAGCCGGTCCAGAGCCGGTCGCGCTCCGCCCCGATCGTGCGTAGCTCGCTCTCGATCTGGGTGATGCGCTCCTGCACCGTGCCGTTCTGCTCCTTGCGCAGCGCCGCGCGCTCGGTCTCGAGCTGGGCGATGCGCCGCTCGACCACGTCCAGAGCGGCCGGGACCGAATCGATTTCCATCCGCAGTCGGGCCGCCGCCTCGTCCACCAGGTCGATCGCTTTGTCTGGCAGGTAGCGGTCGGAAATGTAGCGGTGAGAAAGGGTCGCGGCGGCAACCAGCGCGGCGTCTTTGATCAGCACGCCGTGGTGGACCTCGTAGCGCTCGCGCAGACCACGCAGGATGGCGACCGTATCGTCGACCGTCGGCTCGGCGACGAAGACCGGCTGGAAGCGGCGCTCGAGCGCGGCGTCCTTCTCGACGTGGCGCCGGTACTCGTCCAGGGTGGTCGCGCCGATGCAGTGGAGCTCGCCGCGGGCGAGCATCGGCTTGAGCAGGTTCGAGGCGTCCATCGCGCCCTCGGCCGCGCCCGCGCCGACGACGGTATGCAATTCGTCGATGAAGATGACGATCTCACCGGCGCCCTTGAGGATCTCCTTGAGCACCGACTTCAGTCGTTCCTCGAACTCGCCGCGGTACTTCGTGCCCGCCACCAGCGCGCCCAGATCGAGGGCGAAAATCTTCTTCTTCTTCAATCCCTCCGGGACGTCGCCGCGGACGATCCGCCAGGCCAGGCCCTCCACGATGGCGGTCTTGCCGACGCCCGGCTCGCCAATCAGGACCGGGTTGTTCTTGATCCGCCGTGAGAGGATCTGGATCACCCGGCGAATCTCGGAGTCGCGGCCGATGACCGGGTCCAGCTTGCCACTCTGGGCCAGACGGGTCAAGTTCCGACCGAACGTCTCGAGGACTTCGTAGCTCGGCTCGGTGCTCAAAGAACGCTGCGCGCCACGCAGCTCGCCCAGCGCCTGATACATGCGCTCCTGGGTGACACCGTGCTCGGCGAAGATGCGGGCGGTCACACCGCCAACGCGCAAATCGACCAGGGCCAGGAAGAGGTGCTCGAGGCCGACAGCTTCGTCGTTCAGCCGGGCAGCTTCGCTCTGCGCGAGGTCCAGCGCGCGCGACAGGCGAGGAGCAGGATACTGCGCGTGGCCGAAGGCTTTCGGGTACTCCTCGATCTCGTCGACCAATTCCGAGCGGACCAGGGACTGGTCGATACCCAGGCTCGCGATCAGATCGGCAGTCGGCCCCTCTTCCCATTCGAGTAGCGCGAGCATCAGGTGCTCGGGCTCGATCTGGCCGTGGTGTTCGGTGTTAGCAATGTTCTGAGCGGCGTGAAGAGCTTGCTGCGCCTCGTCGCCGAGCTTGCGTTGACGCACGTCGTCCCCCTACGTGGGACGCGGTGCGCGGGAGTCACGACGACGCGGCGACGGGAAGGCACGGCGACCTCGTGTCGTTCCCCGTGTCTTCGCGTCGCCGCATCGCCGCGTCGTCGCGTCCCCTCTGGCTTCCGCTCTAGGATAGCACAACGGCGGCGCCTTGGGTTGGGGTTCAGCCGATTGTCGGCGTGATTCAGAGGAGGAGCTGGGGGGAGTGTGGGAAGGGTCAGGAGGCAAGAGATGTGCGCAACACGTCCCTTGCCTCCTGAC
>DATLRG010000286.1:0-3486 GCA_035534795.1 Chloroflexota bacterium | reverse complement strand
GTGTGAAAAGGTGGCCCCCGGGGGCCACCTTTTCACACACCGCATCCACCATTCTCCCCTCGACGGACCTCTAGATGCGGCCGTCGATCCGCACCACGGCGTACGGACGTAGGGACAGCTCGATCTCCCCGCCAACGCACTCGGTCGCCTCGCCGTCCTCGCCCCGATACTCCTCCGGCGAGACCATCGCCTGGACCGCGTTCGTCTCGTCCAGGCGCTTGACACGGACCGGCGCGGGGAGACCGGCGAGCCGGACCGATCGGGTATCCGGCCCAAGATTCGCGACGATCACCCGCGTCGTCCCACCGCGCCGGACCGCCAACCCGTCAACCTGCAATGGATCGCTGGATACAAGCGGCAGCACGTCACCATCGGCAAACTCGCCAACGTCGGCCAAAACGTGGTAGAGCGGGAATACCGCGCCCGGGATGGAGCGGAAGACCTCCGGCGAGGGTGAGCCATTCGCGGTTTCCATCACGCCTTGCCAGCCAGTCGTCTCGTAATAGGTCGCGCTCGCGACTCCACTGTCTGCCAGGTACTTCAGGCTTCCCACCGTCCAGACCGCGCCGAAGAGTGACATCTGCCGCGCGTCGACCGCGGTGGGCAGCTCGCCCGCGCGTGGCGGCGACGGCGGACCGCTCGCGTCGGGATTGTAGCGCGGCTTCAACGTGATCGGCGAGACGGCCAGCGGCAGCGCGCCGACGAACTGCCGCGCGCTCCGAGCGGTCTCGGCCTGGCCACGGAGTGTCTCGATCAGCGAGGAGTTGTCGAACGCGTGGACCTGCGGATTCAGCGAGTAGCAGACCAGGTCCAGCGCGGAAACCGGTGGCCGGACCCGATTGATGTCGGTGAAATACTGGTCGGTCCCGGCGCCGATCACCGCGGAAGGGTCGTGACGCCCGAGGTACACTCGAGCCAGGCGGACCCACCGTTCCGACGTCGAGCGCTCGTCCCGGTGAAAGACCAGCCAGCGAGCAACCGGCGGCCGCGTCGCGGCGAGCGCCGCGATCAGCGAGTTCAGCTCTTCGTCGGCAGCGGCGTCGAGAAACAGTGCGACCTCGAGCGGGATGCCCAGCGCGTTCGCCTCCGTGACCGCCTGGCGCAGTCGATCGCGATAGTCCGGCCGCGCCAGGCGTAGATCAACCCGCAAATGGGAAAGGTTCAGCGCCCGGACTCGGGCGATCTCGCGGTGGCCGAGCGGCCGGCCGTGGCTCGCGACGCCGAGACCGATCCGGGGAAGACGACCAATCGGCCGCGGAGCCACGGTGATGGTCGGCTGTTTCGTCGCCGTGAGAACGACCGAAGGGTGTCCGCGCAGCGTCAAAGTGACCGATTGCTGGAGCTTCGCTCCTTGCTGGACTTCGACCGGAATCGGCAGCCGGAGCGGCGTGCCGTAGGTCTTGAACGAGGCATCAGTCCAGTTGCGCTGATCTTCCATCTCGAAGACCTCGCCGGCGAACCTCACCTCCACCGCGACGCCCGGCAGCACGTCGTGGGAGATCGCTCGGAGATCCTGGACCGGCTGGTGCGGCGAAATGTAGAGCGGAAACCTGCCGTTCTCGACGGTCCCGTCCTCCTTGAGTGCCACGAACGGCTCTCCGGCACAGCCGTCGATCGGGTGCAGGACGCAGAAGCCGATGCGGTTCCGCGGAAACGTCGACCGCGCCTCGCCGTCCATCACACAGGTGATCGTTCCGCGCTCGTCGCCGGTCATCGTCCCCGTCCAGAAGAAATCGATCGCGCCTCGACGATGCTCGCAGTCGAACGTCACGCGAAAGGACTTTTCGGCCTGGTCGATCTTCAGGTGGCGCAGCCGCGGCAGGATCGTGTCCCAGTTCTGATCGCGCACGGCGACGTACACGCGCCGCACTATCTCGCGGTCGCCCAGCTTGACGTACCGCAGGTCCCCGGCCTCGAATACTGCCGTCACCGGCCCGGCGCGCAGCAGTCGACGGTCCGGCAGCGGTTCATTTTTGCCGTAACGCAGGACGCGTGGTGGCAGCTCGTTCATTCGAATACCTCCTGCCTCAGGCAGAGTCTGAGTGCCCTGTCCGACGACGCGCTGCCCGATCGAATCCGCGCTCGACCGATCGAGCCATCACCGTCGTCCGCGGATCTGCTCGATCCCTTCCCTCAGGGCGTGCCGGTAGATCCATAGATCTCCCCAGAAGGCGAGTAGGCGGAAGCCCTGGGCGATCGAAGCACGACCTTGCTCCGCGCTGGACACCATGAAGCCCGGTGCCCGGGCGTGCCGCTGGCAGGCGTCGATCACGCGATCGACGGCGCGCAGGTACTCCGGATGCGTGAACTGCCCAGGAATGCCCATTGAATTCGTCAGGTCGAAGTGGCCGATCCAGAGCACGTCGATCCCGTCGACGCCGGCGATCCGGTCGACGTTCTCCAGACCCTGCACCGTCTCGATCTGGGCGACGACGAGCTGCTCGTCGTTCGCCGTTTGCATGGTCGACAGGATGTCGCCACTCACGTAGTCGTCGTGGGCCATGCCAAACGCCGCGCCGCGGCGCCCCGTCGGCGGGTACTTCGCCGACTGCACGATCAGCCGCGCCTGCTCCTCGGTCTCGACCATCGGCACCATCAACCCCATCGCCCCGACGTCTAGCGGCCGCGACAGGAGGTGATACTGCGTCGCCGGCACCCGCACCACGGGGACCAGGTCGGCCGCGCGGGCCGTCGCCATCAGGGTGCGCACGGTCTCGACACTCCAGCCAGTGTGCTCCATGTCGAAGATCACGAACTCGGCGCCCGCCGAGGCCGCGATCCGAGCGATCCCGGTCGTGTTGAACTCGAAGACCATGGTGCCGATCGACACGCCCCCGTCCCGCAGCACGCGCTTGACCTGGTTGTCCCTCATGTCCCCTGCTCTCGCTCGCCGTGGCGCCGCAATTTCGCTCGAATGCCTGGGCGGTCAGCCGCCTCTCGGTTGACGACGTATCGCGGCACGCGCCCCGCCGCCACGTCGAGGATACTCTCGCAGGCGCTCTGGCCGTTTCCCAGAAAGCACTCGTCGGTCCAGCAGATCCCGTGCGGGGTGACGATCACGTTGTCCAGCTTCAGGATCGGATCGTCGGGATCGACCGGCTCTTCCTCGAACACGTCCAGCGCGGCGCCCTGGATCCGCCGCTCGCGCAGCGCCTAGGCGAGCGCCAGCTGATCGACGATCGGGCCGCGCGCGGTGTTGACCAGGTACGCGGTCGGCTTCATCAGGGCAAGCCGCCGGGCGTCGATCAGGTGATGCGTCTCCGCGGTGAGCTGGCAGCAGACCGCGACGAAATCGGCGGTGCGTAACAGGGCTTCCAGGTCCGTCAGCTCGACGCCGATTGCCTGGGCGGCTGCCGGCGTGACGTACGGGTCGCACGCGAGGTGACGCATGCCGAACGGCTTCGCCAGCTCGAACACCTCGCGACCGATGTTTCCCAGGCCAATCAGCCCGAGCGTGCGCCCGGCCAGGCCCATTCCCATGTAGTC
>DATLRG010000285.1:0-4069 GCA_035534795.1 Chloroflexota bacterium | reverse complement strand
ACTATGCCATCTTCGATATCGAGGAGGTGTTCGTCCTCTTGGGGGTGATTCCGCGCCTCTGCTTCACAACTGATCCCGATCAAGTGAGGTACCGCCATGGCCTTTCCTCGGTTGCCTGATCCTTATGGTGCAATTTCAGCGACAAATACGACACACGACAAATGGGTGTGGCACACGAATGTCGTGAGGCACCCTGCCGTGAGGATGGTCGGAGATTCGGTTTTCGTCACAGAGGGTGATACCCTCGTCAGCTGAGCCGGGTGTCGAGGAAGTCCGCGAAGCGATCGGGTACGTCACGGACAACGCGCACCGCATGGACTATCCCCGATTCTGTGCGCTCCCGCTCCCGATCGCCTCCGGAGCGATCGAAAGCACCTGCAAAACCTTGATCGAGGAACGCGAGAAGGGGTCGGGGATGGGTTGGACGGAGCATGGCGCTCAAGCGGCTGGCCAGCCTCCGCGCAGTGCAGCGCTCGGGTCGCTGGACGGCGTTGTGGACGATCCTTCTCACGCCCGCTCGATCGAAGGCGGCGAGCCATCACGGTTCGTGCCGGCCAGCGCGGCGCCGTCTCCGTTCAAGGCCACGCTGCGCGGCGACGGCGCGTCTTGCTCGGCCGAGACCGGCGGAATCAGTCCCGGGTGCGGAACGGGAAGGGAGGGGCCTGCGTATCAGAGTCCTCGCCCTCGACCGACTCGGTCGGCTCGTCGCGCACCGAGCCGTTAGCCGGCGCCCGCGTGAATCGCGCCAGCCGCGCCGCGGTGCCCCGATTGAGGCGGTGCCACGACAGCGGGAACACCCGCGGCACGAACAGAACGCGCTCGCGGCGTCGCTCCGCGTCGAGATTGCGCCCGCGCGCTTTGAGCAGGTCATACAATGAGACCATGCCGAGCAGTTTTCCCGAACCGCCGCGCTCTACGACCGGAAACCTGGTCAATCCGGTTTCCGCCATCCGATAGACCACGGCCCGTAAGGATTCGGCCGGACCTGCCACCGCCGGGTTGGCCATCACGAGGTCGGCGAGCTGGCGCGACGTGCCGTTCGACGACGATTCGTCGACGAGACAGGTTAAATCGTGACGGGTGACGACCCCGAGCAGCAACCCCTTCGCGTCGACGACCGGATACAGGCGCTGGCCATTCGAGACGTGGTCGCCACCGATCGAACGCGCCAGCTCGTCGGGAGGAGCGTCGGCCGCGAGCGCGACGACGTTCGTTCGCATGACCTCGCGAACGAAGAGAATCTCGAGGGGATCGACCGCGTATTCGCGACTCAGGTGATAACCGCGACGACTCACCTTCTCGGTCAGGATGGACCGGCGCAGGGTGAGCACGGTAAATCCGTGCGCGATCACGCACGCGACGAGAAGCGGCAAGAGAGCGTTGAGATCGTGGGTCAGCTCCACGGCGAAGATGATTCCGGTGAATGGCGAGCGCATCGTTCCGCCCAGAATTGCCCCCATGCTGATCAGCACCCAGAATCCGGCGCCTTCGTGTGGCAGGACCATCGCTTCAAGGCCACCCAGCGCGCCGCCCATCATCAACAGCGGAGCCAAAACACCGCCCGAGGTGCCCGAGCCGAGCGAAACCGCCCAGATCGTCGACTTGACGAGTAAGATGCCCAGGATGACCTGGCCGGCCACGTTGCCCTGAAGCATTGCGCCAATCGTGTCGTAGCCGACTCCGAGCGCCTGCGGAAAGATCAGGCCCCCCAGTCCGATCACCAGACCGCCAATCGCCGGCCACCACATCCAATGGATCGGCAACAGCCGAAACGCGTCTTCGGCCCCGTAAACCGCCATCGTTAGGAGCGCGGAGAGGACGCCGGCCAACAGGCCCACCAGAATGCACCCGAGAAGGCCAGCAACTCCGATGTCGGCGGCGTGCGGCGGGACCGGGAAGAGCGGACCCTGGCCGATGACGTAATGACGCGTGACCGCGGCCGCGGCGCTTGCCAGTGCGACCGGGACCAGGCTCCGCGGCTTCCACTCGAAGAGCAGAAGTTCCACCGAGAGCATGACCGCCGCGACGGGCGAGTCGAAGGTCGCCGACATTCCGGCGGCCGCACCGGCGACGAGCAGCGTTTTGCGTTCGACACTGGTCAAATGAAGAAATTGCGCGAACAACGAGCCGATCGCGCCCCCGGTCATGATGATCGGCCCCTCGGCGCCGAAAGGCCCGCCGGAACCGATCGAAATCGCGGACGACAGCGGCTTGAGGATCGACAGGCGGGGCTCGACGCGGCTTCCGTTGATCAGGATAGCCTCGATCGCCTCGGGTATGCCGTGTCCGCGAATGCGCTCCGAGCCGTACCGCGCCATGAGGCCGACGACGACCGCGCCGATCACCGGGATGGCGACCTCGAACACTCCGAGGTGATTGCCCGCGGGCGAGACGAGAGTGCTATCCCACCGTTGGAAAAACAGGAGGTTCGTAAACAGTCCAATCAGACGGAGCAAAACGAGCGCGACAAAGGCGCCGACCACCCCGATGGCGACCGCCAGAAGCGAGAGGGGAATAACCGACGGAGTCGTCGTGAAGTCCCCCAGCTCGCCGGAGGCTTCGTCGTAGGTCAGGCCCTTGAACGCCTCGGCGAGTGTACGCCACGTGCTGGAGCGCACGATTGCCACCCCCAACCCACTGCTTAGATCGTCGCCCGCGATTCCTGATGATCGGCGCTAGACGAGGGCGCCGACTGTTTGGTTTCTACCATCAGCGCGGTGAGTGATCGGAGCAACTCTTGTCCGACCGACCGGAGCTCGGCCCGTTGGCATTCCGCGAAGTCACGGAGAACGTCCTGGCCGCGCGGGGTGAGCCGAACAAAGACTTGCCGACGATCGGACTCGTTGCGCGAGCGCTCGACGAATCCACGCTCTTCCAGTCGGTCGATCAGGCCGACGACGCTGTGATGACGGATCTGCAGTCGTTCAGCGAGAGCACTGATCGTCGCCGGTTGCCCCTTCGGCCGTCCCTTCAGCATCAGGAGCACCTGGTATTGCTGGGGCTCGAGATCGGCCGCGCGCGCGGCCTGCTCGCTGAAGTGAAGGAAGCGGCGAATCTGATAGCGGATTTCGGCCAACGCCTGATAGTCTGCGATCGACACGTCCTCCGACCACGTGATCTCAGCTGACATATCGCGCCTCGATATAATCTATAGAGCCTAACCGGTACTATATCATAGGTAGCCGATGGCATGCGAGATCTAAAACGCAAGGTCCGGCTCGACAAATCCTATCTCCTGCCCACCCGTACATCCAGCACTTGCCCGACGACTACCTTCTCAGGAAGGCCGACGACGCTCACCGTGCGAGGCAAAGTCACCGGGGCGCCCACCTCGACGCCGATCCGGGAGTATCCAGGCCAACTCGCCGCTCGACCATAACTGAGGTGAGGTCCTACACGATGTTCAGTTTCTCGCTTCCTCGGATCTCCGTCGCCGCCGTCTCGGCGCTGGCCGGCGTGACTATGCTCGGCGGCGCGGCCTTCGCCTGGTCGGGTCACGTCGAGGGACAGCCCGCGAGCTTCCAGGCCGGCGGCACCGATGGCTACTACTTCTGGCACACCGACGCGGCGAATAACACCGGGTTCCACCTGCGCACGACCGATTCCGCCCGCGTCTACAAGTACAGCGGCACCCTCTACACCAACGGGCAGTTCGACAACGTCGAGTTGATCCGGGCCGAGAAGGACGACAGGGTCGCGGTGGTCGACGCGGGTCACGAGATCAAGTACCAGCTCGTCACGGCCGAGGGGATCGACGGAATCGACTTCACCGTCGGCGGCGGCAGTCGCGTCGTGCTCTGGCTGGATCGCGACGGCCACC
Organism: Chloroflexota bacterium; assembly: GCA_035534795.1. Classification (GTDB taxonomy): domain Bacteria; phylum Chloroflexota; class UBA6077; order FW602-bin22; family CADDYW01; genus JAJPKB01. The sequence goes on along the minus strand of DATLRG010000285.1, from coordinate 249 downwards.
GCATCGATCCCGCCGACATCTTCCTGGGCGAAGACGGCGGCCATCCCGCGCACGACCCGTTCAGCATTCACCGCACGCGGGACACGGCCCACCCCTGGGCGAGCAAGGGTGGCACCGTCGAGGCTACCGCCGCGCCAACGCCAGCCGGCGGGTAATAATATCTCCAGACCGGGATGCGGGTGTCCTCGGGGCACCCGCATCCCGGTCTGGAGATTCCCTCAACGCCGCCGGGAACCATTCCGCCCCCTC
>DATLRG010000284.1:0-13639 GCA_035534795.1 Chloroflexota bacterium | reverse complement strand
AAGCGGTCACCGACGCGACGGCCTATTGGAACAAGCACCGGCATCCTTTCGTGTGGGGGCGTCGCCGTCGACACCAGTCGCGTCGTCGCTCGGGCGTCGGCCTGCTCCCAAGAGTGGCCTAAACTTGGTGGATGCACCACTTAGCCTGCCAGTTCCTGAACACTTCACTTTTCCTCTCAACGGATCCGCGCGCCGCAGCCAGCAGGATCACGCACCACTCAGAAAACATCTGGTTGATTGCGATGTTGTGCTCGGTCCTCGCCAGGAGATCTGAATCATTGAAATCCAGCCGGTCGGCGACGAGCGCCAGTGACTCTAGCACCCGCACGCGAAATTGAGAGTTATGGTGGTCCACGTGCAGGCGAGGAACCTCGACCCAGTTTGGGTCATTGGTCATGTAGAAGAGCGCGACGTCAAGTGGCAGGCAGCGATCCCAGAAATCGGCGCGGAAGCGCTTGCGAGTCCGAAGATCACGAACAAGGCGCTCCAGGTCGGTCCGAAGACGCGGCGAGAGCGCCTCCGGAGCGAAACGGGCCGCCCAGGCCAAGGCTGACGTCCGCACGTCCTCGCGCTCGCGTCCCCACGCACCACTCAGGTCGTGGCGAGCTCGTGCCAGCTCCTCGTCAAAGAGGGAGCGGATACTTTCGACGTCTATGTCCAGGCCCCTTAAACTGGTCGATTCGCGTTCCACGTCAGCCACACCCCCCCTCGCTTGCTGCGTTTGGCACCTGCTATCCCGTGGCGGGACATCTGCCGACAAGAACGGCCTCCGATGGACACCTGGCACGGCAGGTGCTACAATTCTGTTGAATGTAGTCGCCTGAAGTAGAGAATCTGCCGTCTACACGCCGGTTGGGCGCGGGATAAAGGGCGCCCAACCGGCCAAAAGAGATGTGGGGACTGGCAGTCCCACCAGGCGGCTATATTCTTTTCCACCGACATCGCTCCACGTTCTTTTCAACTTCTCGAACGGCTGCCAACCGATACGACATCACCGAATGCTTGCGTAACCCCGGCGTCGCCTGCATGAGCACGGCCACTCTCAAGAACTGCCTGTCGCTCAAGCGACGATAGAAGATGGCCACGCTGTGGTCTGAGCGATTGCCGTGGACACACTCCGGATCGAGTACGGTCTCTTGCAGATGTCGCTCGAGTTCAGCCATTTCCGGGTGACGCGCAATGTAGTGCTGGCGCTGCTTGCCAGTGACCACGATATCGAGATTACCCTCGGTCTCCAACGTCCATTGCTCCACAATCTCGCGATGCAACTTTCCCAGGGGAAGGACACCGAGCTCGCTCAAGGCAGAGAGTAGCTCGTGAATCATAGACAGTATTCACGCGTCCCGACTAACGCGGCAGTCTCCCCTACCCTGCCGAAACGGCACTCTGCCCACAATGAAGTTGCCCCCACGCTCACTCGGCGTTCGCGAACACCGCCTGCTCGCCGACGCCGACCCCGCCCTTCGCTCGGACGATCAGCTTCCGGAACGGGTTCTGGACCCGGAGCAGCCGTGGATGGGCACTGGCGCAATCGTAGACGACGTACAGCCAGTAGCGCTGGCCCAGGTTGCACGCCTTGGCCCATTCGTTCTCCTTCAGCTCGACGTCGCCGATTCCGGCCCGACCCTTCACCTCGATGGCCAGCTCGCCGCCATCCGGACGGCGGGAGAGCAGGTCGAACCCCGGATGGTCCTCGAGACCAGCCGCGCGCGCCAGATCAGGTGTCGACACGTCGCGAACCACCGCGCCGAGGCCCTCTTCGTACGCCCGGGCAACCCGCACCGCGACCCGCTCGACCTCCTGGTCGTGCCGCGTGTGGTCGCCTGGATCGCTCGACGGCACGACCAGCGCGTGGGCCAGGAAGGTGACCTCGCCCGCGGCCACCAGCTCCGGCTCGCGGCGGAGGATGGTGAGGGCGTTCCCCCGCCGCGCCGCGAGCGCCCGCTGTCGCTCCTTGACCCTGGTCAGCTCCCCGGTGGCCCAGGTATCGCCGGCCCGCGCCCGCTCGGTCAGCTTCGTGCGCACCGCCGCCAGTTCCGCGTCCTGGTAATCGTAGCCGCGGGCGACGAAGTCCGCGCGAGCATCCAAATCTCCCAAAATAACCTGGCGGTGCCGTTCGGCGAGCGGTGTCGCCACGTCGCTCATGGCATAGGCACGGGCGGCGTCGCGTAGCTCATTCGCACCGACGGCGAATCGCGCGGCGGAGACCGGAATCCTACTGCCGCCCCGGAGCAGGAGCAGGTACTCGACCGGACAGACCGAGATCGGACCATCATCCTCCTGGCGCAGTCCAACCAGCCTGTACTCCAGCACCTCTCCCTGATTGAGCGACGGGAAGGCAAGGTCAGGTTGCCGCTCGACCTGGACCAGCGCCAGGTGGAACAGGTAGGGCTGCTCGGCGTTGGGATCGACGAAGACGGCACCGCGGAGAGCTTCCCGCCCGAATCGCTGCAAGACCCACGAGCGGAGCCGCTCGAAGACCGGTTCGCCCGGATGCAGGAAAATGACCGCGTCCCCGTTCCGCGGGCGGTAGACCGTCAAGCGCTCGCGCCGCTCGGGAGGATAAGCTTCAAGCACCGGCCAGATCGGGTCCAGTGCCCCGGTCGTCTCCGGCCGCAGAGCGAAGATCTCGTCGAGGTCGCCCTCGACTCGAATGCCGAGCAGAGGCATCGCTCGCGCGATGAACTGGCGCACGTAGCCGGGGAGAAGCCGGCGTAGCTCCTCGCCTTCCAGCCGACGCTTGAGGGCGGGCAGCTCCGTCGTGACGTCGCCGCCGTCGCCGAGCAGCCGCTGCTCCTTCGCCTGGAGGGCGCGCACCTGCGCGGCGGTGAGGGTACCCTCGATCCTCCGCCCCGCTTCCTCGGCCCCTGCCTCGTCGAGCGCCTGCGTGAGGAACTCGGCCAGGGACACCCCCTCGAACAGCCGGCCGATGACGTCGAAGACCTTGTCCGAGCCAAGCTCCTTCCGGATCGCCTCGAGCTTTTGCAGCAGTGTCCGGAGGACCCGCCCCTCGCGGGTCTTGCCGGCCACGAGGTTGATGATGACGACCGGGTCGTGTTTCTGGCCGTAGCGATGGATCCGGCCCATGCGCTGCTCCAGCCGGGCCGGGTTCCAGGGGATGTCGTAATTGACCATCAGCCAGCAGAACTGGAGGTTGATCCCCTCGCCCGCGGCGTCGGTGGCGACGAGATACCGCGCCCCGCTCTGATCGAGCGGCTTTCGGAAGAACTCGACCTGAGCCTCGCGCTCCCGGTAGTCCATCGCTCCGTGAATCTGGGCAATTTGGCCGGTGAACCCAAGCCCTTCCAGTCGACGGACCAGGAACCAGAGAGTGTCGCGGTGCTCGGTGAAGACGATGAGCTTCTCGTCCGCGTACGCCGGGTTGCGCAAGACTTCCCGGAGCTTGTCAAACTTCGACTCCTCACCCTGGTCGTAGACTCGCCGCGCCAGGCCGACGAGCCGTTCCACCTGGAGCCGCTCGGCCTCGAGCTCGGCGAGCGACCGGGCGACGAACGCACCCGCGGCACGTTCCTCGACCACCTCGTTCTCCTCACGTCCGTCTTCGGCGGCTTCCTCGTCGGCCGTCTTTTCGTCGAAGACGTCGGGTACATCGTCCAGCCGGCGCTGGGCGGCGGCGAGCTGCTCGGAGGTGACCCGTCCCGACCGAATGTCGTCGATGAGCCGGTCCAGCTTGGCAAGCCGCCGCTCGAAGGAGCGGAGCAGGGCGTAGGTGGACGAGGCGAGCCGGCGCTGGAAGACGCTCATCGCGAGCCGGGCGGCTGAGCGGTTGAGGATTCGCGCTCGGTTGTAGTAGGTCTGAATGTAGCTGGTCGTCTCGTCGTAGAGGGTCTGCTCGCTCGTCTCGCCCTGCGTCAAATCGTAGCTCAGCGTGTCCGACACCCGCGTTGGGTAGATCGGGGTGCCGTCAAAGCGGACCATCTCTTCTTTAGTCCGGCGAACGAAGTGACGCCGCCGCGCATCGTCGGGATACGCATTGAACGCATCGATCGTCGCGAGCGCCTCCGGCTCCAGGAGCCGCCAGAGGGCATAGTAGGGATAGTCCTTCCCCATGTGCGGCGTCGCCGTGAGCAGCAGCAGGTGGTTCGCGCTCCAGCCGAGCTGCCAGCGTGGTTCGGGACCGGGAACTCCGCCGAGTGCCTCGGCCAGTCGGTACCGGTCGGTCTTGCGAACGCGGACGTCGAGCTCGCGGTCGGCCGAGAGCTTATGGGCTTCATCGAAGATGACCAGGTCGTAGGGGTGAACCGCGGCTTCCTGAAGCCGAGCGAACGCGCGATCGGCGGCAAGCGTGTCGACGCTCACGATGATAAGGTCGCTATCCGGACCGACAAAGGGATTGCTGGAACGGGCGTCACCGCCCAGAACGATCGTGAACGACAGGTTGAAAAGTGTCCGTAGCTCGCGTTCCCAGTTGCCGACCAGCCCGGCCGGCGGGACGACCAGCACGCGGCGGATCAGCCGTCGGCTGAGCATCTCGCGGACGTAGAGGCCGGCCATGATGGTCTTGCCGGCGCCCGCGTCGTCGGCCAGGAGAAAGCGCAAACGCGGCTGTGGAAGCATGCGGTCGTACACGGCGATTCGCTGGTGAGGCAGGGGATCGATCAGCGAGGTCTCGGTGGCGAACGCCGGATTGAAGAGGTGACCGTAGGCCAGGCGCTCCGCCTCGGCCACCGCCCGCACCTTCTCGCAGTCAGCCAGGAAGTCGAGGTCGGGCACGCCGGCCGGCTCGACGAAGTACGTGGCGGCCGTCTCCCTCACCGCGAACCGGCTCCCCGGCGTCGCACCCAGACCGTCCATCCCGCGTTGCTCGGCCCGCACGATCTGCTGCCAGGCGAGAGGCGACGGGCGGGACTGGCCATTCTCCCAGCGGTTCACCGAGGCGAACGAGACGCCCATCTGTTCGGCCAGCCGCACCTGGGTCAGGCTGAGCCTGACTCGGAGCGCCTTGATCCGGTCTGGATAATCTGGCGGGACGCCCTGGGGCACAGTCAGTCACCCTCACGGTTGCGCGCGGTAGTAAACGGGCACGCAATTGCCTGCGTTCTACTTTACTGGCTCGCGTGCTGGCAGTCAAGGGTGACTATCGCAGGTGCGATACATCCGAAGATTAGGGTGCCCGCTAGCTAGGGTCTCAGCAGTCAGCGACGGCACGCGCTGCCGCGCGAGGGTAAGCGAGTTCGGCACGGTGTTCGACCAGGATCAGCACCATCCCGTTCAGTCCCCGGGCTTTTCCCCTCTGGCGTATCCGAGGAAATCGCCGACCTTCGCCAGTCAGTGCCTCATGGCCGCGGAATCAGCGGACTGACCACGAGGTGGTTGGCGACCGAGCCGACGCCGGCCGTGAACCAGGCATCGTCCTGCGCGGCCTGGCGCTCGTCGGGGCGATCGACACCACCGGTGAGCGTGACGTTGCCCTGGTCGACCGCGACACTGATCCGCGTGGCGTCCACGATCCGAGCGTCACGACTCAAGGCTTCACGTACGCCGGCGAGGATGTCCGGGTCGGGTGGGCGCCTGGCCGGGGAGACGTCGAGCGTGTTGTCGACGGCCACGACGCCGGGCGTATACCAGGCGTCTTCCTCGGCGGCCTGGCGCTCCAGCGAGCTGCCGACAACCCCGGACAGCCCGACGACGCCGCCCGCGACGCGCACCACGATGCCGCCAAGGTCCACGCGGTTGTCGAGCTTCAGCGCGTTCTCCACGTCGGCCGCGATGTCGGCGTCGGTGCGCTCGGCGTACGGACTCGTCGCGATGTCGTCGATCACCTGGCGCACGCCCTTGACGCGCCAGGCGTCGGCCGCGGCGATGTTCCGCTCGGCGAGCAGACGCGCGTTCCCGGTGAGCGTGACGATGCCGTCGAGGACCGCGACGTGGAGATTTTCCGCCGCGATTCTGGTGTCCCAGCGCAGCGTGTCGCGCACGTCGGCCGCGATGATCTCGTCACTCCGCGGGGCCTCACTCACGGCTCGCCTCCCTCGGCGGCCGGTGGCCCGACTTTGAGCTCGTCGACGACGTCGCGGACGCCGGCCGTCCACCAGGCGATCTCGTCGGCCAGCCACTTCTGTTCAAGCGATGTCACCGTGCCGCGCAGGCGGACCGTTCCCCCCCGGACCTCGATCGCGACGTTCGCCGCGTTCACGCGCAGGTTCTTTTCGATGTCGGCGCGCACCTCGCGGGCGATCTCGGCATCCGTCCGGGTGGTGGGCGGCTCGACGACGATCTGGTCGAGAACGTCGACGACGCCGGCCACGCCCCAGGCGTCGGCCTCGGCGTGCGACCTGGCCGGCACGGCGTCGACGGTGCCGGCGAGCGAGACGATCCCATCGGACACGCGCACGTCGACGCGACGCTCGTCCACCCAGGCGTCGGCGGCCAGCGCCGCGTGGACGTCGGCCTCGATCTGCTCGTCTGGTCGAGGTTGGGCCGGCACCACGCGGAGCTCGTTCGCCACGTCACGGACGCCCTTGATGCGTCGGACCACGTCCTCGGCGGTACGCTTCTCGACGTGGCTGGGGACGGTGCCCCGGAGGATGACGACGTTGTCGACCACGTCGATGCTGATCCGGGTGGCGTCGATCCGGATGTCACTGGTGAGGGCCTCGAACACGTCCTGTCGGACTTCGGCATCGCTGCGCAGCGTCGCCATGGACCCACCTCCGCGCGGCACAGGGTCGCGGTACGAGGCGAGCAAATCGCGTACCACCAGGTCCAACACCGTCTCATGTACCTGGGCTTCGGACGTGATAAGCTATGTTCACGACTTTCTGAACAGGAGCACAGCCTACGATGGCGAAAAGACGCCATAACAGACCGGGCCAGTCCTCGCCGTCTCAGGCGAGTCGGTCGCCGACGCGTGCGCCTCGTTCAGCTCCGGCCAGCGCGCCGCGGTCCGCGGGCGTCGCGACCAGGCCGCCGCCTGCCAGTCAGCGCGGCGCCGGCCAGGCGCCGAGAGCCGCGCCAGCGCGCCCGGCGGCGCGGGTTGGCGCCTCGCTGCTGCGTTGGCCGCCGCCGGAGGAAGTCATCATCGGAGTGATCGCGTTCCTCATCGTCATCGCCGTCGCGGGCGGCGCGGCGTACTACCTGACGCACCGCGGCGTGGCCGGAGCGGCAGCCAGCACGACGTCGGCGAATCAGTCCGACCTCCTGGGCGTCCCGATCCCGGACGAAGGGCGCGTCCACGTCGTCGAGGGATCGGCGATCAACTACAAGCACGTCCCGCCCGCGTCGGGACCACACTACCCGGTCCCGAAAAACTGGGGCATCTACACCAAGACCATCGCGCCGGGCTACTGGGTCCACAACCTGGAGCACGGTGGCATCGTCGTGCTCTACGACTGCCCCTCCGGTTGCCCGCAGATCGTCGACCAGCTCAACCAGGCGTTCAAGACGTTTCCCAAGGACAAATACAACGAAGTCAAGCTCGTGGCGACGCCCTATTCCGGGCTGCCGGACCACGCTCAGGCGATGGCCGTGGCGTGGGACTACCAGAAGTCGTACACAGCCTTCAACCTCCAGGACGTGCTGGCCTTCTACAACGGACACGTGGACCGGGGGCCGGAAGACATCCCGTGATCGTCGTCGGCGTTCTCCGACAGCGCGGAGCGCCGGGGCCTGCAGTGTGACCGTCAATTTCTCGTCGCGCCGAACATTTTTCATGATACTGTACGCGACGCGCGCGATGGGGTATAATACCGGCGGTTGATCCAGGAAGCCGGAGTTTTCGTATTGGCGATGCCTGGGTCGGCGACACCGCCTCTGGCCTGAGAAGGTCACTGGTGCCCCGTCCGGGCGGGGGGTTCGGGGGTGTTCCCCGAAAGTCCCCTTCTCTGGCGGGGGTGACAGGGGACCAAAACCGCGATAGTTCCCTGACCACGCACTGGTGAGCGGCAGTAGCGTCGCGTTCGGTTGAAGGACCAGGTGAGGTCTGAAATCAGAGAGGAGAGTGGACGGTCATGGGAATGGGCGTCATTGAACCCTGGCATCTGGTGCTGATTCTGATCATCGCTCTGGTGATCTTCGGGCCAGGTAAGCTCGGCGATGTCGGCGGGGCTCTTGGCCGCGGTATCAAGGAGTTCAAGAGCTCGATCAACACCGAACTCGAGGACAAGAAGGACGAGCCGGCGGCGGACGCGCCCGCGCCCGCGTCTGAGAAGGAAGTCACCAAGAAGGCATCCTGATCGTCGTCTGCGTGGGGCCCCGGTCGCATGACCGGGGCTTTTTTTGCTTTTCGGGATGAGGGGGATCGCGTGGAGGTCGTCAGTCTTGGCGAGATGATGGTCATGCTCGTCGCCACCGAGAACGGACCGCTGCGAGGCATCGAGCTGTTTCGGAAGCACGTCGCCGGCTCGGAGGCAAATGTCGCCATCGGACTGGCGCGGCTGGGCCATCAGGCCGGCTGGATCAGCCGGCTGGGCGACGACGAATTCGGCCTGTACATCCGCAACTTCCTGCGTGGTGAAGGGGTCGACGTCTCTCAGGTGATCCTGGACGCCGACCACCCGACCGGCATCGCCTTCAAGGAGCTTCGCGAGCTCGGCGCCCGCAAGGTGATCTACTACCGCCGTGGCTCGGCAGCGAGCCACCTCACCCCGGCCGATCTGGACCCCGCCTATTTCGCCGGCGCCCGCTACCTCCACGTCAGCGGGATCAACCCGGCTCTCTCCCCGTCGTGCCACGAAACGGTGCTTGCCGCGATGGACCTCGCTCACCGCGCTGGCGGTCTGGTCTCCTTCGATCCCAACGTGCGGCTGCGGCTCTGGGACGCGGATACCTGTCGCCGAACCTTGCGCGCCCTGTTGCCGCGCTGCGACGTGGTGCTGCCGGGAGCCGACGAGGCCGAGCTGCTGACCGGCGAGCCGGACCCGGAGCAGGCCGCGCGGGAGATCCGTCGCCTTGGCGCAGGATTGGTGCTGGTCAAGCTGGGCGCGGCGGGCGCGCTCGGCGTGAGCGACGACGGCGTGGTGCGGGTGCCGGCGCTCCGTTTGGAGCGCATCGTCGATCCAGTCGGCGCCGGCGATGGGTTCGCCGCCGGTTTCCTTAGCGGACAACTGCGCGGCTGGGGACTGGCAGAGTCGATGCGGCTGGGAGCGGTCGTCGGCGCCTGCGCGATGAGCGTGAGCGGCGACGTCGAAGGTCTGCCCACCTGGGACGAGGTCCAGGCGCTGGAGTCCAGCCGCGACGTCGCGCGATAGCCTGGTTGACTGGCACGCGCCTTGCAGCCGTGGCCACCGGCTAGAGGGCACCGCTGCCCTCTGGTACGTCGACGTGTTGGAGATGCGTTTCAATGGCGCAGAACGAGGCCCAGAACTGGCGGAACGAACTGCAGAACCTGGACTGGTCGCAGGGACACGCCAAAGAAGAGCTGATGCAGCGCTTCCCGAACATCCCCCAGAACTTCTTCCAGAACATCCCGAGCGGACGCAAGTTCTACAGCTTCACTGAGTTCTGGGCACAATTTGCCCCGGCGTCGTGGACATATCCAGAGGGACGTTCATTGTAATCTCGTAGCGGGGCGTATGGTCGTTGCGCCAGAGCGTGACATGCACGTCGAGTGCTTGCAGGGCCAGGCGCCTCTGCTCGTAGGTCAGCGTTTCCAGGCGTGCGGCGACTTCTGCACACCAGTCCTGGAGGTTTGCTAGCGCGCTGCACATCTGTCGCCAGTTGGCCTGTCGGGCTACGAGTGCTTGGCGCTCCTGTTCTAAACCCCGGATCTGATCGGCGAGCGCCTTGGCGTCTCGGATCACGCTCTGGGCGATGTCATCGTCGTCAATCTCTGAGAGACGCTTCACGAGTCGCTCACGCTGGCGGGTGAGCGTGTCAATCCGTCGGTCCAGGGATGCCCGATCAAAGACCGTCGGGTCGTCGCCGCGCATCCGTTGGAGCTGGTCGGTGATGAGTTCCGGCCGGGCGAGAACCGCCGTGACTCGCTCCCAAACGGCAGTGTCGATCAGGGATGCACTGATACTCGGCTTGCCCAGGCACGCGCGTGCTGGCGCCGTCGTATGGTAGCAGTGATAACGCATGGTCCCTTTGGCATCGGGGTACGCACACAACGTGTAGTCGCAATAGCCGCAGTGCAAGAATCCGTTCCGCAGCAGCGCTGCTTCCGGGTTCTTGTTGCGGCGCGACGCGAGACGCTTGTTGGCAGCGAGAATCGCCTGGACTGCTTCGAACGTCGCCGTGGGGATCAGCGCCGTTGCGACGTCCTCGGGCAGCGCAATGCCACCATCCGGGCGCAAGTGGACTTGTCGGCGTCCATTCACTTTTGGACAGACGTAGCGAAACGCGGTTAGTTGGCCGGTGTACGCACGTTCACGGACGATGGTATCAATCGTGGTGTTCCCCCAGATGGGGCCGCCGGTCGGCGTGGGGACTCGTTCATTCGTCAGGTCGATGGCGATGCGACGCAGCTTCTTGCCGGCGAGCACATCCGCGAAGATGCGCTTCACCACCGGAGCAGTCCGGGGATCCTCATCCAGGTGCGCCTTGCGGTCGTTCGTCCACTGGTAGCCGTAGCGTGGTCGCGGACCCGGGACCGGCCGTCCGGCTTCAGCGAGAGCGCGTCGCCCACGGAGCGAGCGCTCCCGGAACTTCTCCCGCTCGATCTCGGCCGCGAAAGCCTTGGCCGACATGATGAACTTGCCGACGGCGCTATTCTCGAAGTCCTCGGTAACGAGCTCCAGGGCCACGCCGGCGCGTTCGAGCTCGTCCACCAGGATACCGATGTGATTTTGATTGCGACTCACCCGGTCGAGCGCATAGGCGACGACGACGTTGATGTCGTGGTCCCGGATGGCCTGCCGGAGCCTTGTGAGTTGCTCTCGCTCCCAGATCTCGGCTCCGGTATGCACCTCGCGGTAAACCTGCGCGTCGTTCAGCGTGTACGCATGCTCCGCCACGTACTGGCGGCAGCGCTCTTCTTGGGTCTGAAGTGACGTACCGTCTTCCTCTTGCTTTCCAGTGGAGACGCGGCAGTAGATCGCCGCGCGCCGGGGCTTGTCGGGGGATTGCGAAGAGGCTAGACTTGCCATCGTGGGCCACCTTCCTGCAAAGATTTGGCCTGCCAGCCCGGGCCGTTCTAGCGGCGCCGGGCTTCGACTTGTCCGTCGGTATGGTACGGTGCGGCCGTGGCCGTGTCAATCCCGGACGCCGGCGAGTCCCGGTCGCCGATCGGTTGTTTCCGCCGAGTCTCCTTCCTCGGCGAGGGCGACGTCGGCGAAGATTCCCGCGTACTGCTGGGCCAGCCGAGGGTCCGAGATATGCGTGTAAATCTGCGTCGTCGTGATGCTCGCGTGCCCCAGGAGGGTCTGCACGGTGCGCAGATCGCCGGTCTTCATCAGGCTCAGCGTCGCGAAGCCGTGTCGGAGGCTGTGCGGGGTAACCGAGTCCAGGCCGAGCGCCGCGCACTGGCGGGCGAGCAGCGATTGGACGGTCCGGACTGTCAGCCGCCAGTCGGGGTCGACCTTCCTCCCCGGGCGCCGGTGCACGAAGAGCGCGGGCTGGGCGTCCCGCCGGTCGGCGAGCGACTCGGCCAGCAGGTCCTGGGCGCTGCGATTGAGAAAAGCCAGCCGTGCCTTCTTGCCCTTCCCACGATAAACCGTGAACGGGAAGGCGTCGCCCGTGCCCAGCTGGGCGATCGGAAATTGCGCGCGGTCGAGGGCGACCAGCTCGGCCACGCGGAGGCCGGACGTGAACAGCACCCCGAGCAGCGCGCGGTCGCGTCGCCCCGTCTCCGTGCCCGGCGCGATCGACTCGATCAGCCGGACCGCCTCGTCGAGCTGACACACGCGACGGGGAACGCGCTCGCCCAGGCGGGGTACCGGTACCTTGTCGCGCGAGATCACGTCGATGTCCAGGTCGCGGCCGGCCCACTTCAAGAGGCTGCGGAGCACGTGCAGATTTTTGGCGCGCGTGGCCTCCCCGAGCAAGCCCCCTTTTCGGGTGCGGATCGTGCGGAGCCATCGCGCGTAATCGCGGACCTGAGGCCCGCCCAGATCCGTGAGCGTCTCGACTTCCGGAGCGTTTTCCGCGCGCCAGAGCTCGAACCGCCCGAGGGAGTCGCGGTAGGTCGGGAGGGTCTTCGGCGAGGAGCCGCGGTCGGCGAGCCATTCAAGAAAGGACGCGCAGTCCTGCCAGAATCCGCTGTCGTGCTCCTCGGCAATGTCGCCCGTGCTCTCCCTCGGGGTCGTGAGCACGGCGTGACGGTCGCAGACGCAGCGCTGGTTGCCGCAGGTGCCGCGCAGCTCCAGATTTCCGGGTATCGCCCCGTGGATCAGCGTCCACACGACGCGCCGCGCGAGAATCGTCCCGACGCCCGGCACGTTGAAGCGCCCACGCCCCTGGGCGTCTACCGCGCCGGTCCAGGTCCAGCAGCCGCCCCGCCCTTTCTGGACGCGGGTCCACACCCGGGCCGCGAGCTCGTCCAGGACGGTCGGGTCAACGGCGTGGGCATCGTCGAGAGCCACGGCGGGTCGTCTCTCGGCGGAAACGACCTCCGAACGGATGTCGGCCACCAGGTCGGACACGCGGACGGTCACTCCCTGCTCGGTCGCGCTCATGATTCCACCTCGATTCCCCGGAGCTTTGCCTCCATCGCGCCCGCCAATCGCGGCAGGTCGTCGGCCGGCTGGTCCTTCCAGGCGCGCCAGATCAGATCGACCAGGCGACTCACGCGGGCTCTCTCCACGCCGACGACCGGGCGCCCGGTCGCCACGCAGTAGACCCGGGCGAGGTAGGTGAGGAGGGCATCGGAGTCCGGGAAGCGGTCCCGGACGGTCGGCCGGCGCGGGGGCCGACAAAGGGTGTGAAGAATGCTGCCAAACATCGTGTCTTCTCCTGCCGTTACGTCGTGCGCCCCTGCTCAGTTGCCGGCTGGCCGGGCCTCCTGTCGCCGTCGCCGCTGACCCCGCTTTCTCCTAGCGTTAACCTGTCGTATCCGATGGGTGGATGATAACCCTCCGGTGAGCAGGCGTCAATACCACAAGGAGCTTCCATCGCGCCATCGTCAGGTTGTCGTTTGTGGTATGCTTCTCGCTGGGCTAAGAAAGTAAACCAGGCGGGAGGGGTGAGCGATGGCTGGATTGCCCGGGTTGAAGATGGCGCGCGGCCGTAAGCTGCTGACTCAGGTCGAGCTCGCGGCCCGCGCGGGCGTGTCCGAGACCACTATAAACCGCCTTGAGAACGATACGGCCGATGCCCGGTTCTCGACGATTCGCAAGCTCGCCGCCGCGCTCGGGGTGGATCCCGCCGTGCTGATGCGGCCGCCGTCTTCTTCAGCCTCTTGATCGAGTCCGCTCACGGCCGGTACACCCCCAGGTCCAGCGCGAGCCAGTGGAACCACCACCCATCGGCGACCGCGTACATGATCCGCAGACGGTAGACGCCATCCTCCGTCGCCTGGAAGGCGGGATTGAATGGCTCTGTGATGTGGCCGCGCGCGTGCGCACCAGCTTGCCGGCGCGCGCGGTGGCCGCGCCGCCACCGCGTCACGCCGGCAAGCTCGTGCGCGCGTGGTGGCCGCACGTTCCGGCCGAGCAGGGCTAATCCCGAGAATCTGAGAGAAGAAACAAAATTCATAAAAAAATGCAAAAAACAAAAAACATTATGCCTAACCATATGCTGA
>DATLRG010000283.1:0-8336 GCA_035534795.1 Chloroflexota bacterium | reverse complement strand
ATACCTCTTCTGGCGATTGCCGTCAGGCGCGTGAATGTGATCGTAATGCGAGCAGTTGGTGTGGGTCAACAGGGTCTTCTTCTCGGCATTCTTCTTGCCCTAATTGACCAGGCTGTATTCGCTCCGAGGTTTGGGCAGTGGATGCGCGATGGAAGGCCTCTCGTAAGGTCCTGGCGGTACGACTCGACAACCTCGGCGACGTCCTTCTCGCGACTCCCGCGATCCGCGCGCTCCGCGAGGCGGTCCCGTCTGCTCAGATCACTCTACTTGCCAGCCCGGTCGGCGCTCAGCTCGCGCAGCTCAATCCAGATCTGGCGGGCGTGATCGCGCACCAGGCGCCCTGGATGGACCCGGATGGATTGCTGCCTCAGGATCCGTCCCGCGAAGCTTCGCTGGTAGCCCTGCTTCGCCGACGCGGCTTCGATGCCGCCGTGATCTTCACCTCCTACCACGAGAGCTCGCTCCCCGCGGCCTACCTCTGCTACCTCGCCGGGGTGCCGCTTCGGCACGCCGCGTCGATCGACGGCCCAGGTAGCCTGTTGACGAGCCGCCACCGACACCCGGACCGGCCAATGCACGAGGTGGAGCGCGGCCTGGACCTGGTTGGCGGTCTCGGCGTCGAGCCGGCTGGCGACGACCTGGTGCTGCGCCCGCGGGACGACGACCGCGAGGCGATGCGACGCCTGATCCGTTCGCTTCGGCCCGGTGGCCAGCCAGTGGTGGCGATCCACCCCGGCTGTAGCTGCCCGGCCCGGACCTATCCACCGGAGTCGTTCGTCGCGGTCGCGACGGCGCTTCAAGCCGAGCTGGGCGCCGTGGTGGTCTGGACCGGGACGTCTGACGAGCAGGACGTCGTCGCCTGGATTCAGAGCAAGCTGGCCGAGCCCGGCTTCAGCCTCGCCGGCCAGACGACGTTGTCGCAGCTAGCAGCGCTGCTCGCGGAATGCGACGTGGCGATCGCCAGCAACACCGGACCAATGCACCTCGCGGCCGCGGTCAAGACTCCGGTCGTCGCATTCTTCGCGCTGACCAATCCACCGAACGAGTGGCATCCCTGGGGCGTTCCCTATCGCCTGCTCAATCGCCAGATCGCGTGCGCGATCTGTTATCGGCGAGTCTGTCCGCACAATCAGGAGTGCTTGCGCGACGTGCCGATTGGCGACGTGGTCGAGGCGGTCGCGGAGCTGCTCGGTGGAGGGATGAGGCCACGCGAGAAGACATGCCAGTAAACCGGGTGCTCTTCGTCGAGCTGCTCGGCGGCATCGGCGACCTGATCTTCGCCCTGCCGTCGATTGACGCGTTGCAGCGGACCTATCCGTCCGCGACGCTGGACGTCTTGACGTTCGCGCCGAGTGGCGAGTTGCTGATCGGCGACCCACGGGTCCACGAAGTGTTCTTCGCGCGGCGCGGGCACGGCGACGCGGCCGAGAGCATCCTTCAGCAGGACGTGTCGGCGGTACTCCGAACCTACCCCTACGACCTGATCGTCAGCGATACGCGACACAGCGGTCTCCACGAGTTGATCGAGGGAACCAGAGCACCACGCAAGGTAACGCAGCTCTGGAGCGGCGCGGGAGTGGACGAACCGATCAGCGATTTGTTCGTCCGCCGGCTGCGCGAAGAAGGGATCGTCGACGCGCAGGTCGCCGCCCTGCCGATCAAGGTGTACCTCAGTGAGGACGAGCGCGGCGCCGCGGCGGCGATCTGGTCGAGCCTCGACGTCGCGCGCGAGCGCGTGGTCGTCCTGAATCCCCACTCCGGCGCCGCCGTGAAGCGCTGGCCGGTCGACTATTTTGCGATACTGGGCCAGGCGCTGGCTGCTGACGGCTGGACCATCGCGGTCCTGGCCGCGGATGGCCCGGAGCTCGCCTGGCAAATCGCCACGCTGATTCCGGACGCGCGCTTCATTCCAAAGATGTCGCTGCGGTTGACCGCGGCGTGCCTCGAAGGGGCCGGGTTGGTCGTCTCGGCGGATTCCGGGGTGGGACACCTGGCAAGTGCCGTGGGCACGCCCGTTCTCGCGATCTATGGACCGACCTGGGCGGGGCGGTACGGCGTGGCCGCGCCGTCGCTCAATCTGCAATCGCCGTTCGACTGCCCCGAACGTCAGCCGATGAACTTCACGGTGCAGCGCTGCTGGTTCAGCGGGCAGTGCGTGTTCCCGGGCAAGACGAACTGCTGCGAAGACGTGACGCCGAGCGCCGCCCTCGCGGCCGCGCGTGAGTTGCTGGCGCCTCACCCCCACGCCCCCTCTCCATCGAAGATGGAGAGGGGGTATCTTGGTTCCCCCTCTCCATCTTCGATGGAGAGGGGGCGTGGGGGTGAGGCCCGTGCTTGATACTCGCTGGTCCAGCGTCCAGCGGCTGCTGGTCGCGCGGCTGGATAACGCGGGCGACGTGCTGCTGTGCCAACCGGCGATGCGGGCCATCCGCTCGGCTCTACCCGGGTGCCACCTCACGTTGTGGGCAAGCCCAGGCGGCGGCCCGGTAGCGGGCCTACTGCCGGAGGTCGACGAGGTCTTGACGACGCGAGCCCTCTGGCAGGACCTGGGGCAGCTCCCGTTCGATCCCCAGCGCGAGCGCGACCTGGTGCAGACGTTGGCCAACGGGCAGCACGATGCCGTGGTCGTCTTCACCAGCTTTGCTCAGTCGCCGCACCCGCCGGCTTACGCGTGCTACCTCGCCGGGATCCCGTGGCGAGCGGGCCAGTCGAGGGAGTTCGCCGGCGGGGTCCTGAGTGATCCGGTCGCGCCGCCTTCAGACGACCTGCATCAAGTCGAGCGGAACCTGCATCTCGTCGAGGCGCTGGGGTTCGCGGCAACCGCGACCGACCTGGCGGTGGAATTGCCCGACGGCGCGCGCGACGATCTGGGGCTGACACTGCGTTTGAAAGGAATCGGCCTCGGTCGACCGTTCGTTCTACTGCATCCGGGCGCAAGCTGCTCCTCGCGCCGCTACCCGTTGGAGCGCTTTGCCGAGGTCGCGCGCCTGCTGCACACGTCGCTGAATTGGCCGGTGGTCATCTCCGGCTCCGAGCGCGAGAAGGCTTTCGAGGAGGACCTGTTGGCGGCAGCGGGTCCGGGCGCCGTCTCGCTGATCGGCCACACCCGCGTGGACGAGTTCGCCGCGCTGATCGCGCGTGCCACCGTCGTCGTGACGAACAATACGCTGACCATGCACCTGGCCGATGCGCTGCGCACGCCGGAGGTGGTCCTGTTCGCCGGGACCGAGCGTGAGGAGCAGTGCCGTCCCCGAACCACGCGGGCGCGTTTGCTGCGTCGGCCCACGCCCTGCCACCCGTGTTACCGGTTCGAGTGTCCGTACGGCCTACCGTGCCTCGACGTCGCGCCGGACGAAGTCGCCGCGGCGGTTCTCGAGCTGGCGGGGGAGACCGCGCGATGATGACACTCGAGGAGCGGCTAATGGTGCAGCGCCTGGCGATCGTTCGGGCGCTGCACGTCGGCGATTTGCTACTGGCGGTGCCGGCGTTTCGGGCAATTCGCCGCGGTTTTCCCGCGGCGGAGATCACCCTGATCGGCTTGCCGTGGGCCCGGGATTTCGTCCAGCGCTTTCGCCAGTACGTCGACCGCCTGCGGGAGTTCCCGGGCTATCCCGGGCTGCTGGAAGTCGACGAGGACCGGGAGCGCATCCGCGCTTTTCTCGATCAGGAGCGGGCCTATCGCTACGACGTGGTCGTGCAGATGCACGGTAATGGGCGCGCCAGCAACCCGTTCGCGCTGGAGCTTGGCGGGCGGCGCACGATCGGCTACTACGAGTCTCGCCAGCCAGACGGGCTCTGGTTGGGCGCGACTTACCCGGACGATCGACACGAGTCCGAACGTGACCTGGGCCTGGCCGGGCTGCTCGGACTGCCGGCCGACGACCTGCGCCTGGAGTTCCCGCTCCTGCCGGAGGACGTGCGGGCCGGTCAGTCGCTCCTGTCGAGCGCTCTGGACCAGAACCGCCCGGTCGTCGGGCTGCACGTGGGCGCTCGGCCGCCCGCGCGCCGCTGGCCAGCCGAGCGCTTTGCCATCGTCGGCGATGCCCTCGCCTGCGAGCGCGGCGCTCAGGTCGTCATCACCGCGGGACCCGGAGAAGAGCCGCTAGCGCAGAGTGTCGTCGATCGAATGGATCGTCCGCCACTCAACCTCGCCGGACGGACGAGCCTGGGCAGCCTGGCCGCCGTGATTCATCGCTGCGACCTGTTCATCTCGAACGACACCGGCCCGGCCCACGTCGCGGTTGCGCTGGACACGCCCAGCATCACGATCTTTGGCCCGGCCGACCGTCGCCGCTGGGCGCCGCTCGACCAGCGACGCCACCTCATCGCGTTTCAACCGGTCGCGTGCAGTCCGTGCCCGCACTGGGACTGTCCGATCGATCACCGCTGCCTCCGCCGCGTCGAACCAGCGCAGGTCCTCGGCCTCGCCTACCATTTGCTCGCCGAGGAATCACTATTGCTCACTAAGAAACACGATCAAGACCTGAGTTTCAGCGCGCGGAGCGCGCTGAAACTCAGGTCTTGGTAGGAACTCAAAGGAATCGCCATGCGCCGCCTGAACATCCTGACGTGGCACGTCCACGGTAGCTACCTCTACTACCTGACCCACGCACCACACGAGTTCTACCTGCCGGTGCGGACGGGTCGTCCGGAAGGATACGGCGGCCGGTCGGGGCATTTTCCCTGGCCAGAGAACGTTCACGACGTAACCGCCGACGCGGTCCGCGGACTGACCATCGACGTGGTCCTCTACCAGTCGACCAAGAACTACTTTGTCGACCAGTTCGAGATACTGAGCGCAGCGCAACGCGAGCTGCCAGCGATCTATCTGGAGCATAATACGCCGCGAGTGCATCCGACCGACACCCGCCACCCCGTCGACGACCCGCGGGTCCTGCTCGTCCACTGCACCCATTTCAACGCCTTGATGTGGGATAACGGGCGCTGCCCGGTCGTGGTCGTGCCGCACGGCGTGGTGGTGCCGGACGACCTTCGTTGGAACGGCCAGAAGGAGCGCGGAATCGCGGTGGTGAACGAGATTGGACGGCGCGGGCGGCTGGCCGGCGTCGACGTCTTCCTGAACCTGCGCGGTCGCGTCCTACTGGACCTGGCGGGGATGGGATCGGACCGGCTCGGCGGACTCGGCGACCTGCCGCACCGCGACCTGCACCGGATTGAAGTCGACTACCGCTTCTTCTTCAATCCGCTGCGCTACACGAGCCTGCCGCTCGCGGTCGTCGAGGCGATGGCGCTCGGCTTGCCAATCGTGGCCCTGGCCACGACCGAGCTGCCGCGCGCCGTGCCGCACCCAGACGCGGGATTCGTCAGCAACGATCTCTCGGAGCTCGTGGACGGGATGGACGGCCTGCTGGCGGACCGGGCGCTGGCTCGCCGGATGGGCGCGCGCGCCAGAGAGGTGGCACGCGAGACGTTTGGAATCGAGCGCTTCGTCCGCGATTGGAACGCGGCGTTTCGGCGCGCGCTCGGCAAGGAGTGAACATGCCACGCGTCGCGATGATCAGCGAGCACGCCAGCCCCGCCGCCAGGCTCGGCAGCACGGATGCAGGCGGTCAAAATACGTACGTCGACCAGGTCAGTCGCGGGGTGGCCCGCCTGGGGTACGAGGTCGACGTCTTCACGCGCGCGGACGATCCCGCCGAGCTGGCGATCCGAACGTGGGGCGACGGGATCCGCATCGTCCCGGTCGTGGCAGGGCCGCTCCGACCAATCCCGAAAGATAGCCTCTGGCCGCACCTGGGCGACTTCCTGGCCTCGACCGAGCGGTTGGCCGCGGACAGTGGCCCGTACGACCTGATTCACGCTAACTTTTGGATGAGCGGCTGGGTCGGGGCGCGCTTGAAACGGCGCTGGAACGTGCCGTTCGTCGAGACCTTCCACGCGCTTGGAGCGGTCAAGCGGCTGCACCAGGGCCAAGCGGACACCAGCCCGCCCGAGCGCCCCGCGGCCGAGCGAGCGGTGCTGGAAGCCGCCGACTGCATCATCGCCCAGTGCCCGCGCGAGGTCGACGAGCTGGTTGCCATGTACGCGGCCGATGCGTCGCGCGCGCGGATCATCCCGTCTGGAGTCGACGTCGAGCGCTTTTTCCCGATCGACCAGGCATCCGCCCGACGGGAGCTCGGTCTCCCGCTTGACGAGCGACTCGTGGTCTACGTCGGGAGACTCCTCCCGCGCAAGGACGTGGAAAACGTCATCCGCGCGATCGCGCTGCTTCCGTCTCCGTCGCCGGCGAGCGTCCGATTGCTCGTCGTCGGAGGCGAGACGGAGGAGGCGGCGCTCGATCGAGAACCGGAGATGCGGCGACTCCTCGACGTCGCGGCCGCGCTGGGCGTGCGAGACCGAGTGACGTTCGTCGGCCGGCGGCCAGCGGATCGCCTCCGCACTTACTACAGCGCCGCGGACGTGTTCGTCAGCACGCCGTGGTACGAGCCTTTCGGCCTCACTCCGCTCGAAGCGATGGCCTGCGGGACGCCGGCGGTGTGCTCGGCCGTAGGGGGAATCACGTTCACCGTGGCGGATGGCGTCACCGGCTTTCTGGTTCCACCGCGCGAGCCCGGTCGGTTAGCCGAGCGGCTCGCGCGCGTTCTCGCCGACGAGGATCTGCGGCGACGCCTGGCCCAGAATGCGCGTCGGCGGGTCGAAGAGTTGTTCACCTGGTCGACTGTCGCCACGAAGACCGCGGACGTTTATCAGGAGCTTTTGGCAGGAGGCGCGGCGTGTCACCATCACGTCAGACGAAATCACTAGAGGTGCTGATCCCGACGTACTGCCGAACGACCACCCTGGCAACGACCCTGGCGTCGCTGTTCGGTCAGACCTGCCGGGGCTTCGACGTCGTCGTCGCCGACCAGACCGAGCCTGACCGACAGAGCGACTCCGTCGAGCTGACCACGCTGACGCGAGCATTTGCCGTGCGGGGCCAGGAGGTCCGGCGGATCCAGCGCGACGCCCGACGCGGGATGGCCGAGCAGCGCCACTTCCTCCTTTCCCAGGCGCGCGCGCCGTTCGTCCTTTTCCTCGACGACGACCTGTTGCTCGAGCCGGAGGTCGTGGCGCGGTTGCTCGACGTGATGCAGTCCGAAAAGTGCGGTTTCGCAGGCATGGCGCCGGTTGGGCTCAGCCACGTCGACGACGTTCGACCGCACGAGCAGCAGATCGAGTTCTGGGATGGACCGGTCCAGCCGGAGGAGTACGACTTCGAGTCGGTGCCCTGGGAGCGCCACAAGCTGCACAACGCCGCCAATGCGTTGCACCTGAGCCAGAAGTATGCCGGCGAGGGCACCGTGCTCTACAAGGTGGCCTGGGTGGGAGCGTGCGTGATCTACGATCGCCAGAAGCTGCTGCACGTCGGCGGCTTTTCCTGGTGGAACGAGCTGCCGGTGGAGCACTGTGGCGAAGATGTGCTGGCGGAGCTGCTGGTGATGCGCCGGTACGGAGGCTGTGGAGTGCTGCCGAGTGGAGTCTATCACCTCGACCTCCCGACCAACGTTCCCAACCGCCGGTACAACACCAACGACCTGATTCGCAAATATCTCGGGTCGGTAGGAGGGTAGCTGGATGGATCGAGCCTTGAACGGGCGATTCGCCATCGTCACAGGCGCGGGCCGCGGGCTTGGTGCCGCCACGGCCCGCGCCCTCGCCGGCGAGGGCTGTGGCGTCGCCATCTGGGATGTGAACGACGCCGCGGCGCGAGCGCTGGCGCAGGACCTCTCGGGATGCGGCGTTCCAACCCGCGCCGTTACCCTGGACGTAGCTAATCCGGAGCAGGTGGCCGCAGCCGTCGCCGCGGACCACGCGGACTTTGGCCGCATCGACTACCTGATCAACTGCGCCGGCGTCGACGTCACTCTACCGATCGGCGAGCTGAGCGTCGAACAATGGGACCGGGTCCTGGGGGTTAACCTGCGTGGGCCCTTCCTAACGACTCGAGCGGTCTTTCCGATCATGCAGCGCCAGCGCGGCGGCCAGATCGTCAACGTCGCCTCGACCGCGGCCGTGCGGGCCTGGCCCAACGCGAGCGCCTACTGCGCCTCGAAGTGGGGTCTGCTGGGGTTCACCCGGGCGATCGGCACCGAGGGGCGCCCGTACAACATCCGGGCGACGGTGGTGATTCCCGGGGGAATGCGGACCGGCTTTTTCGACCGGCCGGACCTGCCGGTCAAGCCGGATCCCGCGAACCTCAACGACCCGTCACACGTCGCCCGGACGATCGTGTTCGTGCTGTCACAGCCAGCCGAGTCGGTGATCCAGGAAATCGCCGTGATGCCGTTGACTGAAACGTCGTGGCCATAGTGTATGAACGAGCGAGAGTCTCGTGG
>DATLRG010000282.1:0-5580 GCA_035534795.1 Chloroflexota bacterium | reverse complement strand
GCCACGCTGCCTCCACCGTGGACTTGCCTTAATATCGGCGGCCCTGCTGTCGCCGGATGTCAAACGTCGCGGTGCTGGCAATGGCCATCACGGCCATGACGCCGGCTTGCACCGGGTCGGAGACGACCAGATCGGCGGCCTCGGGCACGCTGCCGACCATGTTCAGCGAGATCACGATAATTCCTTGCTCGCGGACTTCCCGGACCGCCGCGGCGATATCGCCGCCCATTAGCGCGCCCGCCATGACCAGGATACCAGCGCGGGGAAGCCGCGCCACGGCGCGGACGGCCGCGGCCAGGTTCGCCTCGCCGACGAGCGGAATCGTGTCGACCGAGATGCGCTCGCCGCGGATGTTATGGCGGTCGGCTTCGCTGATCGCGCCGAGCGCTACCTGCCCCACCTGGGCGCCGCCGCCGATCACGATGACGCGCTTCCCGTAAATCTTCGCGAACGTCGGCGTCTGATCGACACTGTCCACCACGTCGAGCGCTGCCAGCTCAGACAGCAGCGCGGCCGTCTCTGGGACCGATTCCAATTCCAGGTAGATGCGTGCGACGCCAGCCGCGCCGGGCGAGAGATCGACGTAGCTGATGTTGGCCCCGTGCTCCGAGATCACCCGCGTCAGCTGATAGAGCGATCCTGGCTGATCGCGGGCGGAGACGAGGATCGCGAGGTCTCGGTCAGCCGTCGCGCACCTCCGGTCGCGGCTAGGGGTCAATTCCTGCCACTGCCGACAGCGTAGCGCGTCGCTCTTCTGCCGTCAACTGGCCGCGAGGCAAAATCAGCCGGGTGCTTTCGCCGCGGAGGTGTTCGGAGATAGCTGATGGAAAATTGGCCCGCAGGGCCAATTTTCCATCAGCTATCTCCGAACACCTCCCCTGATTCTGCCGAAGGGCGTGAGTGGGACGTTAGATCAGGGCCGGGCCGAGGCTACGGCCACGACAGAGACGCAGCGCTTCCACGGAGGACACAGAAGCGGGGGTAGAGGGTATCGGGTTTGGGGTCTGGGGTCGGGGGACCCGGTCCACCAAACCCGATACCCCAGACCCCAAACCCCTCTCTCCGTGTTCTCCGTGCCTTCTCTGTGTCTCTGTGGTGAACGTTCCCGGTCTGACCCAACCCACAAATGTCTTCGGAGCTTTTCCGTCGCTGGCACCGTGGTATAATGGTGTGACAGACAGCACGAGCCTGTCAGGCAGTGCGAAGGGCGTCATACGAGGTGAATCCGGATGCGGGCGTTACAGACCCGACGCTGGACCCGCGAAGAGTACGATCAACTCATCGAACACGGCGTCGTTCGGGAAGGCGAGCGAATTGAGCTGATCGAGGGGGAGATCATACCGAAGATGACGCAACACGTGCCCCACGTGGTTGGATTCTCGCTGGCGGAGGACGCGTTGCGATCGGCTTTCGGCCTGGGTTTCTACGTGCGCACGGCCCAACCGCTCATCGCCGGTGACGACTCTGAGCCAGAACCCGACCTGGCGGTCGTTCCGGGAAGCCCGCGTGATTACGCGAAGGCGCGAACCCACCCGATGTTTGCGTTGCTGGTGGTGGAGATCTCCGATTCCTCGCTTGGCTTCGATCGTCGTCAGAAGGCTCGCGTCTATGCCCGGGCAAGTTTTCCCGAATACTGGATCATCAACCTGCAGGATCGTGTGGTCGAAGTTCACCGGGACCCACAGGTGCCGGAGCGTCGGCCTTCGAGTGCGCGCTATGCGACAATCGTCGTCTACCGCGAAGGCGACACGATCGTGCCGCTGCACGCTCCGTCGGCACGCGTCGCGGTGTCCGACCTGCTGCCGTAGTCAGGATCCAGCAACTCGCGACGAGCGGGCCTATCGGCCGGATTGGGATGACTGCCAGGCCGAAGAGTCGATCGAGGAGATCGGCGGCTTGGCGATGCTTGATCCCGGCTGAGAGATCGTAGGCGTACGCAATGACATTCGTGTCACAAAACTCAGCGCTCATGTAACTGGTCTCGATTCCACGTAATCTGTCCTCCAGTTCCCAGATTGAGCCCGGCTCGGAGAAGTTGCCGCTGGCGCTCGCGTGCGGCTTTGTAGCGCTGGCTTGCTTCGACCTGATTTTCCACGAGCAATGCGATGAATTTGGACAGGGAGAGGCCTCGGTCGACGACCAGGTGTCGAGCATCACGCAGGAGGTCGGGCGCTAACGCGATGGTGACGTTTTGGCGTTCCATGCACGACTCCAGTGTACTTGTGTTCCACACTACAAGGCCGTTGGATGGAAGCTCGTACAATTCGGACCGGAACTGCTCTAACGGGAGGCAAAAACTCTGGGTTCGGGGATCGAATGGCCCCAAGCACGAGCCGCATCGATCCAGCTCGCGATGGCATCCTGGCCCTGCCTGACGGCTTCCTCATACGTTTTACCGTGTGTTCGGCAGCCAGGCAGTTCCGGCACCGTTACCACGTAGACCTCGTCGTCCGGGTCCCACTCGATGACCATGGAATAGCGGTTCAAATTCACTTGATCACTCATTGCCATCACTCCCTTCGAGCGGCGTCGATCTTAGCGAGGAATTCACGCACGTCTTTCTCCTGGTACCGTTGCGCGTCATCGCCATCGTTCCCGGACAGCGTGAGTTGCGCATCGAGCAACCGAGGATGCGTCCAGACGGAATGGCTACCTTTCCCAGGTCGCCAGACTGCGCCGCTCTTCCCGAGATCTGCCTTCAGGTCGCGCACCTTTCTCGGCACCGGTTCAGGACTCCTCCCCGTGCCGGTAGAAGAGATAATACAGGCGATCGGTCCACCGCTTGTCCGGTGGAATCTCCCTGGTCTTGTTGCGCCAGACGACGCGGCGGCCCCGTGGCTGGATCAGCCCGGAGGCGAACCCGAGCACGATCGCGATCGCGCCGATGAGGACGCCGACGTGGACGGCCGGCACGAGCGAGCCGAGCAGCAGAATAGCCAGTCCGGCGAGCACGACCTGCCCCGGCGCTGTCGGACGCGGATCTGGAGCCCTGCGCAGAATCCCGAGGACTCGGCGCCATCGGCGGCGGCGGAGGATCTCCCGCACCGCCGCGTCGTAGTCGATCGGCGACGGTGTCGGCTCACGGTCGTCCGGATGGTCGCGCCCACCAATCATGCGCGTGCCTCCCCGCGACTCAAGGCCGCCAGCTTTCGGGTGAGCGCGATCGCGGCGTCGTAGCGGCCGTAAGACGTCATAATGTAGACCCCGGACACGCGCGACCGGGCCTGCTCGACGAACTCGTCCGCCAGCAGAAGTCCCTCCTCGGCGCCACGGTCGCCCGCCTGTCGCATGCGCTCCCGCACCTCGTCTGGGACGCTGAAGCCGGGAATTTCGTGGTGAAGCAGCTCGGCCTGCCGGTAGCTCTCCAGCGGGACGACTCCCAGAATGAGAGGAACTGGGACGCCGCCAACGCGATCAAGGAACCGGTCGAGCTGCTCGATGGTGAAGAGCGGTTGTGTCATGACGAATTCGGCACCGGCGTCGAGCTTTTGTCGAAGTCGATCCAGCTCCTGATCCAGGTCGCGTGGGCCGTTGGGGCCAACCGAGCACCCGATCAGGAAGCTCGTGGGCCGGCCAATCGACGTGCCGGTATAGTCGATGCCCTGGTTCAAACGCTGCAGAATGCCGATCAGTCCGATGGAATCGACGTCCCAGACCGCGGTCACCGGCGGGTTGGTGCTCGCCCGAAGCTGGTCGCCGGTCACAGCCAGCACGTGGCGAATGCCCAGCGCGTGCGCGCCAAGTAGATCGGACTGAACTGCCATCAAGTTGCGGTCGCGCGGACTGAAGTGGACCAGCGTCTCGAGGCCGACGTGCTGCTGGATGAGCAACGCCAGGCCAAGGCAGCTCATGCGGACCTTCGCCATCACGTTGTCGCCGATGTTGATCACGTCGACGCCTGCCTCGCGCAGGAGCGCCGCGCCCTTGAGCGCCTTGGTCGGATTCGAGCCACGCGGCGGGTCGAGCTCGACACTGATGACGAACTGTCGGTTGGCGAGTTTGGCTGCCAACCGAGTCGTCGGCGACTGGTCGGCGCTGGCTGGCGCCGGCGCAGGCGGGCTGCGCGGCGGAACGACGACCGCCGCGCGTGGTGCCACGTCACGGAGCGCGTCCCGCATTGCCCTGATGTGGTCTGGACTCGTGCCGCAGCAGCCGCCGACCAGGTGCGCCCCGGTCGCAACGGCTGTTCGGGCAAAGTCGGCGAAGTACGTCGGGGTCGCGAGGTAGGAGATGCGGCCGCCAACGCGCACGGGATAGCCGGCGTTCGGCATGGCCGAGACAAGCCGCCGTGTCGCGTGGCCGAGCTGGCCGACCAGGTCCAACGCCTGCTGCGGCCCGATCCCGCAGTTTACTCCGACCACCGGGACCTGGAGCCGTTCGAGCGCCTCGACCACGTGCAGGACGTCGTGGCCGGACGCGGTGCGCCGCGTGTCGTCGAAGCTCATTTCCGCGACGATGGGCAGATCACAGACCCGTTGCGCCGCCGCGACGGCCACCGTCAGCTCGTTGAGGTCGGTGAAGGTCTCAAAGATCAGGAGATCGACGCCCTTTTCGACGAGCGCCTCGACTTGTTCTTGAACTGCGCTCGCGGTCTCGGCGTAGGCGACCGGCCCCAACGGCTGGAACAGCGCGCCAGACGGGCCAACCGCGCCGGCAATGAAGACGGTCTCCCCCATGATGTCGCGGGCCTCGCGGGCCAGCCGGGCCGCCTGGCGGTTGATGTCGCCAACTCGGTCGGCGAGCCCGAACGGTGCCAACCGGAAGCGGCTCGCCCCGAACGTATTCGTTTCAATCAGCTCGGCGCCAGCCGCGATGTACTCACGGTGAATCTGTTGGACGAGTTCCGGCTTCGAGAGATTGATCTCGTCGAGACACCGATCGGCCCGAATGCCGCGGGCAAAGAGCTGCGTACCCATGGCGCCGTCGGCCACCAAGGGGTCGTGGCGCAGGCGTTCGAGAAACGGGTGGGCCATCGTCACGCCCACGACACGGGTATGGATCGCGAGGCCAGGAGCCACCATTCAGACGGGTCCCCGATGGCCTGTGGTGACACTTCTTACAACCCTCCGCAGAGACTCGACACGCGATCGCTGCCGACCGGCGTTCCCGAGTGCCATCTAATTGTACAACAGGGAAGGCGTTCTGCCGAACGAACGGCATTGGCTTACGCTGGACGCATCCTAAACGATGAGGGACGTCCTCACTTTACGGCTTCGGGTCCGGATGCAGCAGGCGGAAGCGTGGGATGACGAGCGCTTCGGACAGCATGATCATGACCGCCGCGCTGACGCCATTGCGCAGCGCGGCGCGCACGACGTTGATCGGGTCCAGGATTCCGGCGTCGTAGACGTCGATCATCTGCCCGTGGACGGCGTCGAAGCCAGTTCGACCACTGTCTTGCTTGACCAGGTGGACACACGGCTCTGGCTCGTTGCCCGAGTTTTCGACGATCACCCGCAGCGGCTCTTCCAGCGCTCGCACCAGCGCCAGGCGGCCCATGCGCTCGTCGAGCGAGAGCGTCGCTCCCGCGGTGGGGACGTGGCGGGCGCAGTTGATCAGGGCGACGCCACCGCCGGGAAC
>DATLRG010000281.1:0-2239 GCA_035534795.1 Chloroflexota bacterium | reverse complement strand
TCGTTTCTCAAACCTGTTGTTTGGGCGCCCAAACAACAGGTTTGAGATAACTACTCAGTCCTCGTGACGACGAGCGCATCGGCTGCCTTGACGCCCTGGCCGGCGGGCAGCACGAACAGCGGATTGACGTCGACCTCGGCGATACGGTCGCGGAGCTCGACCGCCAGGTTGCCCAGGCAGACCAGCGCCCGGGCGAGCGCGTCGACGTCGGCTGGCGGCTGGCCGCGCGCGCCGTCGAGGATCTTGCGTCCCCGCAACTCGCCGAGCATCGCCAGCGCCTCGTTCTGATCGAACGGCGGTAGGCGCAGCGCAACGTCGTTCAGAATCTCGACGAAGCTGCCGCCCAGCCCCGCGACGATCACCGGCCCGAAGAGCGGGTCCACGCTGACGCCGGCGAGGCACTCGACGGCGCCGACGACCTGCTCGGCGATCAGCACACCTTCGATCGCCACGTCTGGTTTGTAGCGGCGGACCGCCGCGACGACTCGGTCGTAGGCCGCTCGCACGTCCTCCGGCGAGGCCAAATGCAGCGCCACGCCGCCGGCTTCGGTCTTGTGCGGCACGTCGGCGGCGAGAATCTTCAGCACGACCGGGTAGCCGATCGCGTCTGCCGCGCGCACGGCGCTCGTGGCGTCGGTCGCGACGATCTCGCGCGTGGTCGGAATGCCGTGCGCCCGCAGCAGCGCTTTCGCTTCCGCCTCGTTGAGCGTCCGGCGTCTGCCGTCCCCCTGGACCCGCGTGGTGGGCCGATCGACGCCCGCGAGAGGTGGCGTCCCATCCGTTCGCGCGAGAAAGCGGCGGCGTGCTTCGCCATAGCGAATGGCCTTGTCCAGGGCGCTGACGCCGAGAGTGAGGCCGTTCCCGAAGTGGACGCCGAACCGGGCGACAATCTCGCGGCCGTAGGGGGTGAGCTCGCCCGCGACGGTGTTGATCGCGCAGGCGAATTTCGGGCTGCGCGCCATGGCATCGGCCAGGAACTGCATGCGCTCGTCGTTGCGCGCCGGCACCGGACCCGGGTCCCGGGGGACGTCCTGCACGACGACCATCAGGTCCATGCCGGGATCCTCGCAGACGACGGCGGCGGTGCGCGGAATCAGGGTCGCGTCGAGGACGATCACGCCGGTGGTGTCGAGCGGGTTCTGGGCGGTGCCAAACTCGGGCAGGATCTCCCGAATCCTGGCCTTGGTCGCCGGGCCGTAATCGGGGAGATCGATCGCGGTGCCGTGGCAGAGGTCGGAGATGATGCCGCAGGAGCCACCGGACGGCGTGACGACGCCGGCCCGCCGTCCGGCCGGCCAGCCATACGCCGCGAGGAAGCCGGTCGTCTCGACCAGCTCTTCGATGCTGTCGACGCGGATGACCCCGAGCTGCTTGAAAAGCGCGCTCACGACGGCGTCGGCGCCGGTCAGCGCCGCGGTGTGGGCGGTCGCAGAGCGCGCCGCCGCGACCGAGCGGCCGGCTTTGAAGACCACCAGCGGCTTGCCCAGCGCCATCGCCCGCTCGGCCACCCGCGCGAAGGCAGCGGGCCGGCGGATCCCCTCGATCAGCGCCCCGACGACCGTCGTCTCGGGGTCCTCGACCAGGAATCCCAGGTAATCGCTCGCGTCGAGCAGCGCCTCGTTGCCACTGCTGACCAGGTAGGTGAGGCCGATGTTCCGATTCCGGGCGAGCCGGTGGACGTGGTTGAGCAGCGCGCCGCTCTGCAGCAGCATGCCGACGTGTCCCGGCAAAGGGGCTTCGCCCATGAGCAGCGCGTAGGCCGGCACCGGCGCCAGCGCGTTGACGAAGCCCAGGCAGTTCGGCCCGATCAAGGCGATCTCGTGCTCGCGGCAGACGTCGACGACCTGGCGTTCGAGCTGGGCGCCCGTCTGATCCATCTCCTTGAAACCGGCGGTCAGCATGGTGACGGAGTGGACGCCCTTCTCGACACAGTCGGCAAGCACCGCGAGGGCGTGCCGGGTACCGGTCATCACGTAGGCGTGATCCACCACTTCAGGGACGTCGCGGACGCTCGGGTAGCACGGCCGGTCAAACTGCCGCGGCTGCTTTGGATGGATCAGGTGCATGCTGCCGGTGTAGCCGAGCGTGGCGAGGTTCTGGATGATGGCCCGCGACCAGAAGGAGTTCTCCGTCGCCCCCACCAGCGCGATGGACCGGGGCGAGAGCAGGCGCGCGATCCGCGCGATGGTGTCGGCGCCACCCATCATCCGCCGCCTCCAAAGATTTATAGTCATGCCAC
>DATLRG010000280.1:0-2017 GCA_035534795.1 Chloroflexota bacterium | reverse complement strand
GGCCAATTCTCTCACGCTCATTCCCGACGACCTCCCGGGATGAGGCACCAGGCCGGACGATCGCCAACGAAGATCGTTGAGCGATCAGTAATGGACCGTCACCGGCGTGCCGATGTTGGCGAAGGTCCAGAAGAACTCCGCGGGGCCCCATTGCATGCCGACGCAGCCATGGCTGGTGGGATATCTACCGAAGGCCGAGGCCGGCGACCAGTAGTTGTAGTGCAGCGCGTCGCCGCTCCAATCGAAATACTGCGTGAAGTAAATGCCCGTCAGATCGTAACCGCCGGGCGAGTCGACCGGGATGCCGATCGTCGACGAGACCATCTCCTCGTCGTAGACACGCCTGACGATGGAGAAGGTACCCGTCGGCGTCGCCCAGCCGGGCCGACCGGTCGTCACCCCGGCGCTATAGACCGGCGTCGAGCCCTCGTAGGCGGTGATCGTCTGAGTCGACAGATTCACGTCGATCGACCGGTCCCCCTGGGCGTGCGCGAGGGGCACCGATCCCGCGAACAGTCCGACAGCCAGCAGCACTCCACAGAGCCGATAGAGAAGTGACCTCATTGGACCATCTCCAGAGATTGATAGCGCCACGGCGAGGTGCTCGACCGTGGACGGTGGTTGGAGCAATGAAAGTGCCACAGCGCGTGATGAGGCTTGAGCGGGAACGTACTGAATCCTCAGCCCTCGTCGCCCATCACTCCGTACTCGTCTGGCTTGCCTCTTGCAGCGACGGCGCGTACGGCAGCTCGTGGAGCGACTGAGCCAGGGACGTACGCGGCAGTGTCCTGATGCAGACGGGGGAGCCAGGGCGAAAGACCGCGGCGGCGGCAGTGCCCTGCTCATCAGGGCACCGCGGTGAGTGCGCGTGCCCAGTCCCCGCGTCGCCAGTGGAGGTAGCCAATGCCTTTCCTCGGGGTCGCGTCGCCGACCGGCTTGACGAACAAGACGCTGCTGTACTACGAGGACCGGACGCCCGAACAGGCACGCACGATCATGTTTCTTCACGATTGGCCGCTGAACCGCCAGGAATGGGCGTACCCACTCGCCCTGTTCAGCCGCGGCTATCGGACCATCGCCGTCGATCTACCGGGTTTCGGCCGCTCCGATCAGCCCGGCGGCCTGCTGAACTACGAGGGGATGGCCCGCGACGTCGGCGCGCTGGTCACCGTGCTCGGTCTGAACAACGTCATCCTGGTTGGCGCCGGCATGGGCGCCGCGGTCGCGGTCACCTACGC
This sequence comes from Chloroflexota bacterium, assembly GCA_035534795.1. Taxonomy (GTDB): domain Bacteria; phylum Chloroflexota; class UBA6077; order FW602-bin22; family CADDYW01; genus JAJPKB01. The sequence goes on along the minus strand of DATLRG010000280.1, from coordinate 779 downwards.
GACGCGCTTCGCACGGACGCTCGCCGGTCTGGTGCTGGTCGGTGCGACGTCGCCGCGTTGGACCCAGGGGCCGGGCTTCCCGCGGGGAATTCCGCGGCAGTACGTCGACAACCTGCTCGAAGACAGCGAGACCAACTGGCCGGGTCTGCTCGTCAAGTACGCCAGCTCGCTGTTCCACACGGTAGTTGGCGCGCCGACGCGGGACTGGTTCGTGAGCATGGGCCTGGCAGGGTCGCTCTACGCCGCGCAGCAGACCTTGATTCACCTGCGCGATGCCGACCAGCGCGACGAGCTCGCCAAGATTCATCTGCCGACAGCGGTCTTCCACGGAGTCCACGACGATGTCGTTCCCCTGGAAATCGGCGAGTACCTGGCCGAGAACGTCGACGGCGCCTCGCTGGTGCGCTTCGAGCACAGCGGGCACGCTGTCTGGATCGACGAGAAGTACCGGTTCAACAAAGAGTTGACCGGTTTTATCGAAGAGCGGGTATTCGGTCGCGCGCTGCCACCGCCCGACATTGAAGCGGCGCCGGGTGGCGGAGAGCGGCTGCCCTACAAGAAGATCGCGACCCGCCCGCACCGGGGCCGGCCGCGGATCGAGGGGACGACCGGGGAGATTCGTGAGTAGCGCCTCGATGTGGGGCCTACAGAGCCCTGCATCGAGGCCCTTCTGCTCGGTCAAGGAGGGAATGATGATGGATGAGGTGGCTGGCAGTTGGCCCGTAGGGCCAACTGTCAGCCACCTCATCCATCACTGAAATTGCACCATAAGAGTGATC
>DATLRG010000279.1:0-2812 GCA_035534795.1 Chloroflexota bacterium | reverse complement strand
GCCGCGCCAGGTCTGCCTCCTCCCTGGACTCCACGTTCAACGGACAAGGGAGAGTGACGGTGTCGATCCAACCACGTTTGTGTTTGATGGCGGTCCACGCACACCCCGACGACGAGGTTTTCATGGGGGGGACCTTCCTGCGGTACGCCCAAGAGGGACTGGCCACGCTGCTGGTGTGCGCGACGAACGGCGAAGAAGGGGAGATCCACGATCCTGACCTGGACCCGGCCGAGGCGCAACCGCGCCTGGGCGAGATCCGGCTGGGCGAGCTACGCTGCGCGACCCGCGCCCTCAAGATCGGTGCGGTCGAGTTGTTGGGGTACCGCGACAGCGGCATGGCGGGCACGCCGGCGAACCAGAACCCCGACTGCTTCCACCAGGCCAACCTGGATGAAGCGACCGCGCGGCTGGTCCAATTGATCCGCCGGCACCGTCCCACCGTCCTGGTCTGTTATAACGCCTACGGCTTTTACGGGCATCCGGACCACATCAAGGCGTACGAGATCACCCGCGCCGCCTTCGAGCGCGCTGCGGACCCGTCCTACGCGCCGCTGCCCAACCTGACGCCCTGGCAGCCGCTCAAACTCTACGAGACCGCCGTCTCACGCGAGTCGATGCTGCGCTGGCGGGAGATCGAGCGCCAGCAGCATCCCGAGGAGGCCGCCTCGCAGAACGACGACTTCGACCCGGAGAAGCTCGGGACGCCCGACGCGGAGATCACGACGCGCCTCGACGTGCGGCAGTTCCAGGAAGAGCGGCGCGACGCGTTCCGCTGCCACCGAACGCAGATTCCCGCCGACAGCTTCGTCCTGAAACCGCCCCCCGACGGCGTCCCCGACGGGTTCTTCGGCTACGACGAGTACGTGCGCGTTCGATCGCTGGTGCAGGGGCCGCTCAAAGAGGACGATCTGTTCGCCGGGACTCGCTGAGAAATTATCTCAAGACTGTTATTTGGGCGCCCAAATAGCAGTCTTGAGATAATTTCTCAGTCTGTCTTTCTTTGGCCCCCCGTCCGTGCGATAATTGAGCTACCAATGAAGTATTACGTCGACGTCGAGGGCCGAACGTTCGAGCTCGACTTCCAGGAGGAAGGGGAGCAGTTGCGCGTCCAGGTTGGTGGACAAGGCTTGACCCTCGACCTGCGCTCGGTGACTCAGCCCTCGCTCTACTCGCTGCTAATCGACAACCACTCCTACGAGATTTTCGTCGAGGCAAGTGGTGACGAATTCGACGTCCTGATCGGCGGCGAGATGTTCCACCTCAAGGTGCAGGACGAGTGGGCCCGGCGCCTGGCGAACATCCAGCGGAAGACCGCGGTCGAGACCGGCATCTTGCCGATCAAGGCGCCGATGCCCGGTGCGGTAGTGTCGGTCGAAGTAACGCCCGGGCAAGAGGTAAAGCGCGGCCAGGGGCTGGTGATCCTCTCCGCAATGAAAATGGAAAACGAGATCAAAGCGCCGCGGACCGGTCGCGTGAAGTCGGTCGACGTCCAACCTGGACAGACGGTCGAGCAAGGACGCGTCCTGGTTGTGCTCGAGTAGCGCGACATGACGGAGCCGAAGATGGATCCGACGACGGACGAGCCGCGGAGGGACGACGTCGCGCTGGCGCGACGCCGGTGGGAAGAGGTCGTGCTGAAGCCGGCTCGCCAGCGCGTCCACGAGCGCAGGCCGAGCTTCGCGACGCTGTCGGAGCTCCCGGTCGAGCCACTCTACGATCCGTCGGATCTTCCGGCAGCGTATCTGGAGAGCCTGGGGTTTCCCGGTGAATACCCGTTCACGCGTGGCGTCCAGCCGACGATGTATCGTGGCCGCTTCTGGACGATGCGCCAGTACGCCGGCTACGCGACGGCCGAGGAGTCGAACCGGCGCTTCCGCTACTTGCTGGAGCAGGGGCAGACCGGCCTCTCCGTTGCCTTCGACCTGCCGACACAGATGGGCTACGATCCGGATCACCCGCTCGTCGAAGGCGAGGTCGGCAAGGTCGGCGTGTCGATCAGCTCGATCGAGGATATGGAGCGGCTGCTCGACGGCATTCCCCTCGATCGCGTCAGCACTTCGATGACGATCAACGCGACCGCGTCGATCTTGCTCGCGCTCTACGTCGCGGTCGCGCGTCGACGCGGCGTTGCACTGGACCGCATCTCCGGCACGGTGCAGAACGACATCCTGAAAGAGTACGCGGCGCGTGGCACCTACATCTTTCCGCCGGCGCCGTCGATGCGGCTGGTGACCGATACGGTGGAGTACGCCCTCGAGACCATGCCCAAATGGCATCCGATCTCGATCAGCGGCTACCACATCCGCGAGGCCGGTTCCACGGCCGTCCAGGAGCTCGCCTTCACCCTGGCCGACGGGATCGCCTACGTCGAGGCGGCGCGCGCGCGGGGCCTCGACGTCGAGCGCTTCGCCCCGCATCTCTCCTTCTTTTTCAACGCCCACAACGACTTCTTCGAGGAGGTCGCCAAGTTTCGGGCGGCGCGACGGCTGTGGGCGCGGATCATGCGCGAGCGGTTCGGGGCCCGAACGGCGCCGGCCCAGATGCTGCGCTTCCACGCCCAGACGGCGGGCTGCTCGCTGACCGCCCAGCAGCCGGAGACCAACGTCGTGCGCACGACGCTCCAGGCGCTGGCGGCGGTGCTGGGGGGCTGCCAGAGCCTGCACACCAACGCGCTCGACGAGGCGCTGGCCCTGCCCACCGCCCAGACCGCGCGGCTGGCGCTGCGCACGCAGCAGGTGATCGCGTTCGAGAGCGGGGTGACCAACACGGTGGACCCGCTGGGAGGGAGCTACTTCCTCGAAAGCCTCACCGA
>DATLRG010000278.1:0-6706 GCA_035534795.1 Chloroflexota bacterium | reverse complement strand
TTGAGCATCGCGACGCTTTCCGGAATGCCCTGATCCGGGTGCGCCTTGCCTTCGAACTCGATCGAGACATAGCCACGGAACCCCACCTCGCCAAGCAAGCGAACGATGCGCGGGTAATCCAGATCGGCGGTGTAGTACATGCCACCGCCCACGTACGTCTTGGCGTGGACCATCATGGCGTACGGCGCGATCTCCGCCATCTCGGCGTACTGATCCGGTCGGAGGGTGAAGTTGCCGGTATCCAGGGCTACTTTCAGCCACGGCGAATCGGTCCCACGCACGATCCGCAAGACACCGGCCGCGGTGCCGGTGAATCCCCAGTGGTTTTCCAGGGCCAGCGTCACGCCCCGACGCCCGGCGTAGTAGCTGGCGATCTTGAACGCTTCGACGCTCCAGGCGTAGCCATCGTCCTCGGTGTAGCCGTCCAGGGGCGGCTCCTCGCCACGCGCTGCCATGAACTCGGCAAACCTCGGTCGCGTCGCCCAGCGCCCGCCAAAGGCGCGGACCACCGGCGCGCCCAGCTCGTGGGCCACGTCCACCCAGCGGCAGAGGACGTCGATCTGCTGTCGACGCTTGACCGGATCGGGCGTCACGAAGTTGTGGTGCGCCGAGACGGCGACGATCTGGACGCCGTTCTGACCGGCTAATTGCTTCAGCGCGTGAATCTCTGGAAGATCGGTGCTGTCGAAGTGAACGCCGAGGAGCTCCAGGCCGTCGATGCCCAACCGAGCGCATCGATCGATCATCGCCGCGAAGGTCGGCCTGGCCTTCCCTTCCGGCCCTTCTCCGAACCGGTGGAACGAGTAGCTCGAGATCGCCAGTTTCAATGTCGGACCTCCAATTGCAGCGACTGAGCAATGCGCACGGCGTCAAACATACGGCGCCAAGTACACCGGGAGCGGATTCCCGGTGACGTGTCACGTGTCGCGATGAGCGTTGTACGCTTCGCGTCTTACGTTGTCGAGCTGCCTCTGAGCAAACAGTGTAACCGATGGGCAGCGCGCTTTCTATACCTGTCGATCCCTGCTTCTCTCTCCCTGGCATACAAATTGCACGCGATCACTCGGGCGGCTGCCCATCCCTGCCGGGAGATAGATCGTGACCAGACCGTCGAATTCCCTGAATCAGAACGGCGCCACCGACTTCTTGCCGATCCTGGGCATCGACCACGTCGAGTTGTGGGTTGGCAACGCCTTCCAGGCAGCACACTTCTACCAGACGGTGTTTGGATTCGACGTGATCGCCTACGCCGGCCCGGAAACCGGCGTACGGGACCGCGCGAGCTACGCGCTCCGTCAGGGCGAGGTCACCCTCGTCGTCACCGCCGGCCTCGGGCCCGACAGTCCGATCGTCCAGCACACCGCCCTGCACGGCGACGGCGTCCGCGACGTCGCCCTGGGCGTGCCGGACGTGGACAGCGCGTTCGCCGAAACGACTCGTCGGGGAGCGCGCCCCGTGGTCGAGCCCACGACGGTCGAAGGACAAAAGGGAGCGATTCGACGCGCTGCCATCGCCATCTACGGCGAGACGATTCATTCCTTCGTGGATCGCAGCAACTACACCGGTGCGTTCTTCCCTGGCTACCACCGTGTGAGCGACCGCCGCGGTGCGCCGACCGGGGTTGACACGCTGGATCACCTCGTCGGCAACGTCGAGCTCGGACAGATGGATCGCTGGGTCGCCTTCTACCGTGACGTGATGGGCTTCAGCCAGCTCGTCCACTTCTCGGACGAGGCGATCAAGACCGAGTACAGCGCCTTGATGTCCAAAGTGATGCAGAACGGGACCGGCCGGGTCAAGTTTCCCATTAACGAACCGGCCATCGGCAAGAAGAAGAGCCAGATTCAGGAGTTTCTCGACTTTTACCAGACTCCCGGGGTCCAGCACCTCGCCCTCCGCACCGACGACATCGTCCAGACAGTGCGTCAGTTACGATCGCGCGGCCTCCAGTTCCTGCGAGTCCCCGCGGCCTACTACGCGGGCCTGCACGGCCGGGTGGGTGCGATTCAGGAAAACTTCGACGTGATCCAGGAGCTGGGCATCCTGGTCGACCGCGACGACGAAGGATACCTCCTGCAGATCTTCTCCAAGCCGGTCCAGGACCGGCCGACCGCCTTCTTCGAGATCATCCAACGGCGCGGCGCCCGCGGCTTCGGCGAAGGCAACTTCAAGGCCCTCTTCGAGGCCATCGAGTTGGAGCAAGCCAAGAGAGGGAATCTCTGACGCCACCGGCTGCCCGGAAGGGAGGGGATCATGCCTGGCTACTATCGGCTCGGGCAGGTGCCCGCCAAGCGGCACGTGCAGTTTCGCCTGCCGGACGGGCAGCTCTGCGCCGAGGAAGTATTTGGCACCGAGGGTTTCGGCGGGAATTATTCGATTCTCTATCACCTGGCTCTACCGGCCCAGGCCCGGCGCATCGAGTCCCTGGGGTCGATCGCGCCCCAGGCGTGGGACGCCAGCGGTCACTGCCACCACCACCTACACACCACCCGGCTCACGCCGCGAGGGAATCCCGTCGACGGACGCGTGCCGCTGCTGTTCAACGATCAGGTCACGATCAGCCTGGTGGCGCCGGCGGAGCCACAGCCATACTTCTACCGGAACGGCACCCACGACGAGCTGCTCTTCGTCCACGAGGGCGAGGGAACCCTGGCGACCCAACTCGGCGAGATCGCCTTCCAGGAGGGCGACTACCTCTACGTCCCACGTGGCACGACCCAGCAGGTGCGGCTCGCCGGCAATCGCGGCCGACTGCTGGTGATCGAGGCCGACGGCCAGATCGACACGCCGCGCCGTTACCGCAACGACCACGGCCAGCTACTCGAGCACGCGCCGTACTGGGAGCGGGACTTCCGCAAGCCCGAGCGCCTCGGAACGCGGCACGACACTGGTGAGGGAATGTTCGAGATCCGCCTGAAGATCCTCGATCAACTGTATGCGTACCACGTCGATCATCACCCGTTCGACGTCATCGGTTGGGACGGCTACCTCTACCCCTACGCCTTCAGCATCCACGACTTCGAGCCCCGAGCGGGCCGGCTGCACGTGCCACCGCCGACGCACCAGACCTTCGAGGGGCCCGGTTTCGTCGTCTGCAGTTTCGTCCCACGCAAGCTAGACTGGGACCCGGACGCCGTGCCGATTCCCTACTTCCACTCCAACATCGACTCCGACGAGGTGCTCTACTATGTCGACGGCGACTACGGTGCTCGCAAGGTCGAGGTCGGCAGTATCACGCTCCACCCGCGCGGCTGGGCCCACGGGCCGTCGACCGGCGCGGTCGAGGCGAGCCTGGGCCGGCCACGGGAGACGAATGAGCTGGCGGTCATGGTCGATACGTTTCGCCCACTTCGCCTGGCCGCCGCCGCCGCCGAGATCGACGACCCGGGCTATCTGCGGAGCTGGGATAGCGCCTGAGGAGAAGCCAGCAGGCAGCGTGATCGATAGGGTGGCGCGCGATGAAGTGGGCAACTTTTCGTCACGCGGGTAGCAACGTCGACCGGATCGGCGTGGTGATCGACGAGCAGGTCCACGCGCTCGCAGCGGGCCGCGCGTTGATCGACCTGCTCGGCGACGACGGCGAGCGCCTCGCCGTGGCCGGCGAGCGTGCGCTCAAAGATCCGGTGGAAGTCGTCGCCCTGACGAGCGTGTACCTTCGCCCGCCGATTCCCCGGCCGCCGACGGTTCGCGACTTCTACGCCTTCGAGCAGCACGTCCGGACCGCCCGCCAGCGCCGTGGACTCGCGATGGACCCGGACTGGTACGAGCTTCCCGTCTTCTACTTCTCGAATCCCTACGCCACGATTGGTCCGGGCGACATCGTCCGGATGCCGCCAGGCTGCCTGGAGCTGGACTTCGAGCTGGAAGTTGCCGCCGTCGTCGGGCAAGGCGGCTCGGACCTGACCCCGACCGAAGCGGAACGGTGCATCGCCGGCTTTGCCGTGCTCAACGACTGGAGTGCCCGCGACCTGCAACGCCGCGAGATGCGCCTGAGCCTGGGGCCGGTCAAGGGCAAAGACTTCGCGACGAGCGTCGGCCCATTCCTGGTCACGCCGGACGATCTCGATCCGTATCGTCGGGGCAAAGCCTACGACCTCACGATGACTGCCCGGGTGAACGGCCAGGAGTACGCGCGGGCGAACTGGGCCGAGATCTACTGGAGCTTTGGCGAGATGCTCGCCTACGCCTCGCGTGGCACGCGGATCGAACGCGGCGACGTCGTCGGCTCCGGCACCTGCGGCGCCGGCTGCATCCTCGAGCTCTCGTTCGTCCACGGACCGGCAGCCTATCCCTGGCTGAAGCCCGGCGATCTCGTGGAGCTGAGCGTCGAGCGGTTGGGGACGCTGGCGAACCGGATTACTGGAAGTCCGCTACCACGATCGCCCGCGTGAAGATTCTCTTCCTGGTGTAGGGTCAGGGGAGCATCATGCAGCACCTCGAATTTTTAGCCCGTGGGGCAGGGGGATGGGTTGGGGGTGGTGAGGGAGCTTGTCTCCTGCCCGTTCCTGGACCCACGCCCACCGGGAACGGGCAGGAGACAAGCTCCCCCTGCCCTACGCCATCGCGAGCCACGCAAAGTTCGGGATGCTCCCCTGCTACTGCGCTGGGGCCGATCAGGCCTTGTGGTGTGTTGTACTATCGAGCACAACACGCCTGACCGGGAGGCATCGTGGCACAACTCGCTGGACACGTTTCGTTGATCACCGGCGCCGGCAGCGGCATCGGCGCCGCGACGGCACGGCGGATGGCGCGGGAGGGCGCGGCGGTGGCGCTGGTGGGGCGGACGGCAGAGCCACTGCACCGGCTCGCCGAGGCGATCACGGCCGAGGGCGGCCACGCGCTCGCGATTCCGGCCGACGTCGCCCGGGGCGACGAGATCGAGGCCGCGGTGGAGCAGGCCGTCGGGAGATTTGGCCGTCTGGACAGCGTCGTCGCCAACGCGGGCATTCAGCTCCACCGCCGCGACGTCCCGCTGCACGAGCTTCCCGAGGACGCCTGGGACGAGACGCACGCCGTCAACCTGCGCGGCGTCTTCCTGACCTGCCGGGCAGCCCTGCGCCAGATGTTGAAGCAGAACGGTGGCGGATCGATCGTCATCGTCAGCTCGGTCGCCGCGCTGGTGGGCGTCGCCGCGCAGAACCCGGCCTACACCGCCAGCAAGGGCGGCCTCATCTCGCTCGGGCGGGCGCTGGCCGTCCAGTACGCACCCCGGAAGATTCGCTGCAACGTCGTCTGCCCGGGCGCGCTCGAGGCGACGCCGGATTTCGAGCTGCACCCGGACCCGGAGGGCCGCCAGCGCCGCATGACCTCCCAGATTCCACTCGGCCGCCTCGGACGCTTCGACGAGATCGCGCCATTCATCGTCCTGCTGGCCTCACCGGCGGCGAGCTACGCCACGGGTGTCGTGTTCACCGTGGATGGCGGATTGACCGCGCGGTAGGCGCCACCCGCCGCATCGTTTATAATGCAGATCACACGGTGCGGGGGGGAACTTGCGCATGAGCAGCTTGCTCGATCGACAGAAGGGCATCACCGTCGGCGTCCTGGGAACCGGGCGCATGGCCAACCTTCATCTCCACGCGCTCGACACGATTCGCCGCGACGGATTGACCGTCGACGGTGTGACCTGGCCGGTCTCGCTCGCCGTCTACGGGCGCGATCCTGCCAAGGTCGAGGCACTCGCTCGCCAGTATCGGACCACGACCGCCGCGACCGACCTGAACGCGCTGATCGACCAGCCGGACGTCGCGGTGATCGACAATTGCCTGGTCAACGCGCTGCACTACGGACCCCTGCTGCGAGCCGTTCGTAACGGCAAGCATTGCTTTACCGACAAGCCTTTGACCAGTGAGCTGCCCCAGGCCGAGGCCCTGCTGAAGGCCTCGCGTGAGGCAGGCATCCACCACGGGATCGTCCAGAACATGCGCTTCCAGGCAGGAACGGTCAAGGCGAAGGAGTTGATCGACCGCGGCGACCTCGGGCGCATCTTTCACGTTCGCGTCGTCTTCGGCTACTTCGTCCCACAACAGGTCAGCAACCGCCCGGCCTGGTTCTACCAGAAGGAGCAGGCGGGCGGCGGGATCGTCCACGATATGATGGCCCACTTCTTCGACCTGTTGCGCTTCATGCTCGGCCCGATCGAGCGCGTCTACGGTGAGGTCGTCACGGCGTTCCCGGAGCGCCTCGACGCCGCCGGCAACCGCTTCAAGGCCGACGTGGAAGACGCGACCGCCGTGACGATCCGCTTCCGCTCCGGGGTCATCGCCGACGTTTTCGCGAGCTGGGTCCGGCGCAAACACGAGGAAGTCCCGTTCTTCGAGATCGACGGCGAGAAGGGCAGTATCACCTGCAGCTTCAACGAGCTGAAGTTCCAGGGCGAGGAGCAGACCGCTCAGTTCAAGTACGACCCAACCAGAAAACAGACCGGTTCCGACGAGGGCTGGCAGAATGTTCCGCTGCCCGACGTCGACCCGTTCGAAATGCTGTTGCGAAATTTCCTGACCGCCATCGTCACGGACCGGCCCTGCAAGCCCGACTGGGAAGACGCCGTGATCAATCAGCGGCTGATCGACGCGGCCTACGAAGCGGCCCGGACCGGCCAGGCGGTCCGCGTGACGAGTGACGGGAGACGAGTGGTGAGTGGTGAGTGATGAGGACTGAGTGCGGACGGGTCCGCGGAGCCAGGTCATCGGGAGTTGAGACGTCA
>DATLRG010000277.1:0-2783 GCA_035534795.1 Chloroflexota bacterium | reverse complement strand
TGCGAAACAAGTCAAACGCACCGATGCCCTTCTCCCCGTGGCCTTACCTTGGGAGAACTGGAAAAGACGTTGCGCAACCTCCGATGATCGGGTATAATCGGAGCGTAGGACTGACGTCCCCGTGGTGAGCGTAGCTCAGCGGTTAGAGCACCTGACTGTGGATCAGGGGGCCGAGGGTTCAAATCCCTCCGTTCACCCCAAACGATTGCGGATCATCACTCCGCCCCATCTTCGTTTTATCGCGCCGGGTCGGCTGTAGCGGCCCGCGCAGTTCTCTGCGCCGGGTGAGAGTACTCCTCTCCACATGCTCCTCGGCGATCTCCTCGACCGCCGGATTACTGTACAACGTCGTCGTCGGGGCCCTCGAGCGCGAGCTCGCCGACAAACTGAGTACGGCAACGGAGGACCGATGATGACTACCCGCGAACACGTGCATGAGCTCGGCGGCCAGCTCCCACCGCGCGAGCTGGCCGCCGCACCCCACAACCTCGAATGGCTCCGCACCGTCCATCACCCACCGCACGGTCTCCCAGGCAAACGAACCCTGGCAGCACCTCTACCACGTTCTCCAGGCCGTCGCCTCCCTTCGGAAAGGTCGCACCCCAACGTCCCAGCGGGCCCTCTCAAAAATCGAGGTGTGTCATGTTTGTTTGGGCCGGGCACGACCCTGTCGATTTCATAGACTGAGCCGGGGCGACCGTCCCAGGAACGCGCCGAACCGCGTGGCCTAAGCCCGGCACAACCTCTGCCGAACGGACTCAGGGGGAGATCGTTGCGGGACCAGCACGGTCACGAGAATACGAATCTGCGCGAGCACCTGGCGAACGAGCGGACGTTCCTCTCGTGGATCCGCCTCTCGGTGGCGATGATCGCGCTCGGCTTCGTCATCGCGCGATTCGGCATCTTCATTGCCGAGGTCATCGCACTCGCGGCGGTCCGATCGGTGGAAACGGACTGGTCGGTGCCGATTGGCATCACGCTCGTCCTGCTCGGCCCCACCTTCGCCGTGCTGGCGCTGTTACGCTTCCTCACCGCCGAGCGAGAGATCGAGACCGGACAGGTCGCGCGCCACCATGGGCTGATCTACGCCCTGATCGTGATGACGGTGCTCGTCGGCGTCGGCCTCACGGCCTATCTTCTGGTGATCGCGAACACCATTGGCCGACAACTCCGGATCCCCTGATCCAACGCCATGGCGATGGCAGAGTTTCCACTAGCCGGATTCGCCGGCGATGCGGCTCCCGGTTCCCGTCAGGCCGGCGAGAAGGTGCGCTGCCCATAGCTGTTGCTGCGTGTCACCTGACAGGACCAGCACTTTCTTCAAGTCGGGGATCGTGGCCTCGTTCGATCCCAGGTGCCGAAGCAGCGCGGCGCGGTCGGCGTAGGCGCGCGCGTCCGACGGGTCCAGGTGGATCGCGCCATCGTAGAGCGCCAGCGCTGCCGTCTCGCGGTTCTCGCTCGCCAGGACGTTGGCAAGCTCCTGGGCAATCTGGCCGCTCTCAGGGTCGAGGTTACGCGCTCGCTCTAGCGAGCGACCGGCCAATTCGAGATCGCCCCGCTCGAACTGGACCAGGCCAGCCTGCTCGTATCCCGACGGATTCGTCGGCTGCGCGGCGATCACCGCGCGAAAGTCGGCCAGCGCGCGGTCGCTCCGTTGGATCCGGGAATACACCACACCACGCTCGAAGCGCAGATCGAGGTCCTCCGGGTCCTGAGCGAGCAACGCGGTAAGGTCCGGTATCGTCTGACCGTACTGTCCCAGCGCGACGTTGGCTGCGACCCTCAGTTGAAGCACCGACCGTTCGCCGGGTAGAGCCGCCAGAACGGCGGTCAGCTCGTCGACCGTGCCCTGATAATCGCCCGCCGAATACAGCCGCACCGCCGCGTCGAAGGCGCTCTGCCAACCGATGACTGCCGGTTGCCGCTCGACCGCGCGACCGGATCCGACCTGGGCCCCGCATGCCAGAATGAACGCCACGATGGTCGCGGCCTTCACGAACGTCGCCCGCGAGATGCCCTTGCGCGGGATCCCGAAGGCACGATGTGTTGCGTGCCGGGGGTTGGGCGTGGCATGTCCGGGCCACGGCGATTCCGCGACAGGACGCGAAAGCGAGCGCCCGGGCAGCATCGCTTTAGGGTCTGATTGCAACGCCGTACGTCGCCGGCTTGGAAGGCGAGCGAAGGGACGCTCGGCTGAAGCCGGACGCGCGCGGCGACGAGCGTCGCGGCCTTGAAAGGCAGCGACGTCCCGCCACCCTCGCCTGGCGCCATACCCGATCAAAAAGTTGAAGTTCATCAAAGCATCGACCGCGGTTTGTAAACACGGCCGAGCACCTGACACCCATTGATCAACACCTCGGAGCTTGCCCGCCCGCCACGCCGCCGCGACCAGCGGCACGCCGTAGATCAGGATCACCCGGCTACCGTACAACCAGTCCAGAAATGGCGGCGGGCTGATGCTCGGCTGAGCATTCAACAGGCTGGTGGTCGCGGTCATCACGAGCGCTACTGTCGTCGCACCGGACTCGGGAACGATCACCGCGAAGGGCAAGACCCAGATCAAATACCAGGGCCAGAACCAGCTCTGCACCGCCAGCAGGTACACGACGAGCACGGCGGTCGCCTCGCGCGGCAGCGCCAGCGGGTCGTCGGCGCTCGCGCCCAGTCTTAGCAGTGAGCGCGCGTACCAGGGAAGGAAGATGGCCAGCGACAGCAGGCGGACCAGCGTATTGGCATTCTGAGCATCACGGTCCTGGCTCACGCCCGCTAACACGGCCGCGGGC
>DATLRG010000276.1:0-6943 GCA_035534795.1 Chloroflexota bacterium | reverse complement strand
ACTATGCCATCTTCGATATCGAGGAGGTGTTCGTCCTCTTGGGGGTGATTCCGCGCCTCTGCTTCACAACTGATCCCGATCAAGTGAGGTACCGCCATGGCCTTTCCTCGGTTGCCTGATCCTTATGGTGCAATTTCAGATCCATCATTCCCTCCTTGACGCTCTACTACTCGCTTATCGCAGCGAATCCAACAGTGGCTGGACGTCGCGATCGTTCAGGTCGATGTTGACCAGCGACGTTTCGCCGAGCGAGGGGCGGCGGTTGGCCACCTCTTCCTCGTACGTCGGGCGCTCGACGCGGTAATAGACGCCGACAGGGATCTGCTCGCCCCACTCGTACGACCGGGCCACCGCCTGGACCTTCTTGGCGACGAGCTCGTCGCCGTCGTCGGCGTCGTGGACCAGCCCGTCGTAGCCGGTGTCCTCGAGCTTGTAGATGCGGGATTTCCCTTCGGGCCCCTCGTCGTACCATTCCTTGGTGTAGAGGTCGTTGTAGGTCGGACAGGTCTGCAAAACGTCGATGAAGGCGCTGCCTCGGTGGCGGATCGCCTGCGCGATCAGATTGGAAAGGTAACGCACGTCCAGCGCGTAGCCGCGGGCGATGAAGGTGTAGCCCGCGCCCACCGCCAGCGCGATCGGGTTGATCCCTTCAAGGATGGTCGGGTCGGGCAGCGACTTCGTCTTGATCCCCTTGGCCAGCGTCGGCGACGCCTGGCCCTTGGTCAAGCCGTAGACGCCGTTGTTGAAGACGACGTAGGTGAAGTCCAGGTTGCGCCGGCCGGCGTTGATGAAGTAGCCCGAGCCGATGCCATAGCCGTCACCGTCGCCGCCGACGGCGATCACCGTCAGCTCCTTGTTGGCGATCTTCGCGCCCGTCGCCACCGGCAGCACGCGCCCATGGAGGGTGTGGAAGCCGTAGACGTTGACGTAATGCGGCGTCTTGCCGGAGCAGCCGATGCCCGAAAACAGCGCGACGCGGTGCGGCTCGATCTTGAGCTGGAACAGCGCCATCTGCATCGCCGTGAGAATGCCGAAGTCACCGCAGCCCGGGCACCAGTTGTTGTGGGTGTCCGCTTTGTACGATTTTAGTTCGAGTTTCGTCGCCAATTTTAGCTCCTACGCCGAAAGATGGGACACGAAGACGCGCCGCTCGCCGGAGGCGAGAACTTTCTCCAGCGCTTCGATCAGCTCCTCTTGCGAGAACGGGCGGCCGTCGTACTTGGGCACCTCGTGGTCGAGACTGATGCCGGTCATCTCGCGAATCAAGTTGCCGAGCTGGCAGGTATAGTTGTTCTCGACCAGGACGGTGCGCCTGGCCCGTCGCAGAATCTCCGCGACCTCCTCGGAAGGGAAGGGGCGCAGCAGGCGGATCTGGAGGTAATTCCAGCGCAGGCCGTCCTTGCCGTCGAGCTCCGCGAGCGCATCGAGAATCGAGCCTTTGGTCGAGCCCCAGCCGACGACCGTCACGTCGGCGTCATCGGGACCGTGGAGCTGCAGCTTGCGCTCGGTCGGAATCTCCCGCGCCGCCAGGCCCAGCTTGCCCATGCGCTTTTCCATCATCTTGATGCGATTGGTGGCGTCTTCGGTAATGTGGCCCTCGGGGTCGTGCTCGTCGGTCGTCGACCAGAAGATGCCACCTTCCTGGCCCGGCAGCGCGCGGGGGCTGATGCCGTCTTCGGTGAAAGCGTAGCGCAGGTACTTTTCGGCGTTGCCATTCTGGTGCCAGAGCGCGCCCCGGTCGATCTTCAAGCCCGACATCTTCAACTCGTCGAGCGTCCAGTGAGAGGTCGACAGGTACTTGTCCACGATCACCACCACCGGCATCTGGTAGCGGTCGGCCCAGTTGAACGACTCGAACGAGTCGTCGAAGATTTCCTGGGGATCGGCCGGAGCGACGACGATGTGCGGCGACTCGCCGTGCGCGAGCTGCATCGCGAAGCGCAGATCACCCTGTTCCTGGCGGGTCGGCAGGCCGGTGCTCGGGCCGCCACGCTGCCAGAGGAAGAGCACCGGACCGGGAGCCTCGGTGATCGAGGCAAACCCGATTCCCTCGATCATCAGGGAGGCGCCGGGGCCGGAGGTCGAGGTCGCGACACGCACGCCCGCGTGGGCCGCGCCGACCGCCATGTTGATCGCGGCAATCTCGTCCTCGGTCTGGACGACCACCAGATCGTAGTTGCGCTGCTGGGATTCGAGGTAGACACTTTCGTCGGTGGCCGGGCTGATCGGGTAGTAGGTCTGGATCGCCAACCCTGCCTTGATCTTCCCGAAGGCGCAGGCGTGCATGCCGCGAATCAGCATCGGGCGCGCCTGCTGGCCGTTCGCGCTCGGCTTCTTCTGGACGTGGTAGGCGAACCCGTCGGCGAAGTTCTGCTGGACGTACGCGAAGCCCAGCGCTGCCGCCCGGGCATTCATCTCGCCGATCTCACGTCGTCGGCCCTTGAACCCTTCCCGCATGACGTCGCCAAACAGACTCACGTCGTAGTCGAGCACGGCCAGTGAGGCGCCCACCGCGATGGTGTTCATCATCACCCGCAGGCGGCTCAGCTGATCTTCCTTGTCGAACTCCTTCAAGGTTTGCCGCAGAATCTCCTGATACGGAACAGGATAGAGCTTGACGTCGTTGCGCGCCACTTTCGCCACGTCGAGCTTCATCGCCGAGTCGTAGACCACCGCGCCGCCCGGCGCTAGCTCGTCCAGATGGCCGTGGTGGCCGGTGAACTTGACGTGCGGCTCGCCGACCAGCGTTTCGTCGTCCAACGCCACGACCAGGTTGACCCGGTCGAGAATGGAATGACGTTCCTGCTCGCTGACGCGCACGCGGTAATAGCTGTGCTCGCCCATGATGTTCGAGTGGTACTCGATATTCGCGAAGACGCGCAAGCCGCCGCGAACGATCGCCCGGGCGAACGATTCCGCGGACACGTTAATGCCGCTTCCCTGGGGACCCCCGATGAGCCAGGTAACGTCCTGGTTGCTCACAATCTGCCTCCGGTCACTTTACATCCCTACAAGATTACCGCATCAGTTGTTATAAGTCGAATAGCAGTTTATGATTGTCGCGCAAGCTATCCCTTATCAGAGGCTTCCATGACGGACTGCCGCCGAAGCAGGAAGGACGGTGCGTGAGACGCAAAACGTAAAACGTAAAACGTAAAACGCAAGACCGAGCGCGAATTGCACGACTTGCGTTTTACGTTTTGCGTCTCACGTTGCCATGCAACTCCAGCACCTTCGCACGTTTTACGAGGTGGCCACCTCGGGCAGCTTCACCCGGACCGCTGAGAAGCTCTACTTGAGCCAGCCCGCGGTGACCCAGCAGGTGCGCGCGCTCGAGGCAGAGCTCGGCTTTCCGCTCCTGGAGCGGTTGGGGCGGCGGGTCCGGCTGACTCCAGCGGGTGATGCGCTGTTGCCCTATGCGCTCCGGCTGTTGGCGCTGCTCGAAGAAGGGTTCAGCGCCTCCCGCGAGGCGGCCGGGCGCGCGGCTCAGACACTGCGACTCGGCGCCGGCGATACCGTCGCCACCTACGTGCTACCCGATCTGATCCGCGTCTTCCACGCGAAGCGGCCGGAGGCGGCGCTGCGGCTCGTCGTCGGGAACAGCGACCGGCTCCTCGAAGCGGTCCTCGAAAATGAAGTTGAGCTGGCAATCTGGGCACGCCAGGAGCCGCACCACCTGCTCCTCCAGCGCACGTTCTGGCGGGCGCCGCTCGTCGCGGTGCTGCAGCCGGACGACCCGCTGGCCTCCCGATCACAGCTCTGGGCGCGCGAGCTCCAGGGGCGCCGCCTGCTCTTGCGTGGCCACGCCTCGGCCATTCGGCGCTTCATCGACGAGATTCTCCAGCGCGCCGGCGTCGAGCTGAACGACGTGGTCGAGATGGATCATTTGGAAGCGATTAAGCGAACGGTTGAGACCGGCTACGGCGCGACGGTCGCACCCGCCTTCGCCGTGTCGCGCGAAGTCGAGCAGGGCACGCTGGCAGCGCCGCCACTGGCCGATCCGGGCGCCGAGCTGCCCCTCCACTACGTTCACTACGCCCACCGACGGCTGTCCCCGCTCGCCCAGGTGCTGGTCGCCCTGCTAGCCGACCTGACCCCCACCTCAACTTTACGCCCCAGCAGCAATGACCTACAATTTCTGTAGTAAATGGAGGCAGGAGTCAGAAGACACGGGTCGTACGGAAGAGACGACGATGAGCGATGACGCGAAACTTTCATCGCCTCTTGGAAGTATATTGAGTGTATCGTCGGCGGAGGTCCTGGGGTCGTGCTGTTGAAAAATTGGCCCGATGGGCCAATTTTTCAACAGCCTGACCACAAGGCTTCTGCCAGGATGACATTGTAAGGGGGGACTGAAGCGGATGGTGGCGATGCGCCGGCCTACTCGGACTGTCTACGTTGGCAAGGTCGCGGTCGGGGGAGACGCCCCGATTCGGGTGCAGTCGATGTGCGACACCGACACCCGGGACGTCGACGCGACCGTTGCCCAGATTCACCGGCTCGAAGAAGCCGGTTGCGAAATTATCCGCGTCGCGGTGCCGGACAAGAAGGCGGCGGCGGTCCTGCATCTGATCAAGAGCCGCATCGGCATTCCGCTGATCGCCGACATCCACTTCGATTACGAGCTCGCCCTGGCCTCGATCGATCAGGGCGTGGATAAGGTGCGGATCAATCCCGGCAACATCTTCGTCAAGGCCGGGCGGAAGGGCATCGAGGCGGTCGTGCTGGCGGCAAAACAGGCGAAGATCGCGCTGCGCGTCGGCGTGAACTGCGGCTCGATCGAGCCGCGCCTGCTCGAAAAGTACGGGTACCCGACCCCCGAGGCCGCGGTCGAGTCCGCGTTGGACCACGTTCGCTTCTGCGAAGATCTCGACTTTCACGACATGATCGTCTCGGTCAAGTTCAGCGAGGTGCCGAACATGATCCGCGCCTACGAGCTGCTCTCGGCGCAGATCGACTATCCCCTCCACCTCGGCGTCACCGAAGCCGGCACGCCCTGGAGCGGCACGATCAAATCCTCGATCGGCATCGGCTCGCTGCTCGCACACGGCATCGGCGACACCGTGCGCGTCTCGCTGACTACACCTGAAAAGACGGACGAGGTCAAGGTCGCCTACGAGATCCTGAAGTCGCTCGAGATTCGCGCGCACGGCCCGATGCTCACCGCCTGCCCCGGCTGCGGCCGGACCGAGGTCGACCTGCTGAAGCTCACCGCCGACGTCGAGGCGGCCCTGGCCTCGGTGCAGACTCCGCTGCGCGTCGCGGTGATGGGCTGCGTCGTGAACGGCCCGGGCGAAGCCGCCGAGGCGGACCTCGCGGTGGTCGGCGGCCGCGGCCGCGGCGCGATCTACCGCAAGGGCAAGCTCTTGCGCACCGCGAACGAAGACGGTCTCGTTCCCGCGCTGCTGGCCGAGATCGCAAACTGGACCCCGGCACCGGAGCCGGAGCGCCGGGCCGGCGTGATTCCACTGCGTGTGAGAAGGTAGTCGTCGATGGCGGTACAGCTCAAGCGATGGTCCCGTCAGGAATACGACAAAATGATCGATGCGGGCGTGTTCGCGGAGGACGAGCGCGTCGAGCTGCTGGAAGGGGAGATCGTCCAGGTGGCTGCTCAGCATGCCGGACACGCCACGGGAGCGCAGGCGGCGGAAGAGGCGTTACGCCTGGCTTACGGGACAGGATTTACCATTCGTACCCAACTCCCGCTGATCGTTGGTCCCGATTCCGAGCCGGAGCCCGACGTCGCGGTCGTGCGTGGTCACTGGCGTCAGTTTCGGACTGCCCACCCCTCCTCCGCGCTCCTGGTCGTGGAGATCTCGGACTCGTCGCTCGACGTCGACCGGCACCGCAGGGGCCGCATCTACGCCCGCGCCGGCATCCCCGAGTACTGGATCGTGAACCTGATCGACCGCGTGGTCGAAGTCTACCGTGACCCGCGCCCCGATGCTGGATACGGCACCCGCCTCGTTCTTGGCGCTGCCCTCACCATCACTCCGCTCACCGTGCCATCGGCGACGATTGCCGTGCTGGATCTCCTGCCGTGAGGCTGCTGTCGTAGCTCTGCCTCGGCGACGTGACCGCTCGAGAGGAAGTCCTGTGATCGAACGAATCGGGTTCATCGGCGGCGGGGCCATGGCCGAGGCGATCATCCGCGCGCTGCTGGCCAAAGAGGTCGTCACCGCCGACCGGATCATCGCGAGCGATCCACTCGTCGAACGCCGCTCCCGGCTGTCGACCCAGTACCGGATCGAGACGGCGGCGGCGAATCGGGCAGCGACGGACAGAGCGTCGCCGATTGTCCTGGCAGTCAAGCCGCAACAGGTCGCCGCGGTGCTCGGCGAGTTGCGGGGCGCTCTCACCGCCGACCAGCTCGTCCTCTCGATCGTCGCCGGCGTGAAGGTCCAGACCATCGCCGCCGGCCTCGCGCACGAGCGGATCGTTCGCGTGATGCCCAACACCCCGGCGCAGATCGGCGCCGGCATGTCGGTCTGGACGGCGACCGACGCGGTGAGCGAGTCCGAGCGCGAGAGCGTCGGGGCGATCCTACAATCGCTCGGCCGCGACATCTTCGTCCCGACCGAGGACTATCTGGACATGGCAACGGCGGTGAGTGGCTCCGGACCGGCGTACGTCTTCCTCTTTCTCGAAGCGATGATCGACGCTGCCGTCCACATCGGACTCGCCCGGCCGATCGCCGAGGAGCTGGTGATCCAAACCGCGCTCGGCTCCGTGCTGCTGGCCCGCGAAGATGGCAGGCATCTCGCCGCGTTGAAGAACCTGGTGACGTCGCCGGCCGGTACTACTGCCGACGGTCTCGGCGCGCTCGAAGACGGCCGCTTGCGCGCCGTCGTCGACCGGGCGGTCACCGCGGCGTACGAGCGAAGCAAGGTGCTCGGAAAAGCGGTTTGACACCGTCGCTTTAGTCGCTGCATTGGTGCCGCGG
>DATLRG010000275.1:0-2908 GCA_035534795.1 Chloroflexota bacterium | reverse complement strand
AATCCCTTGCCCCATGACCCTTCCCACACCCCCTCTGAGACCTGGCTCAAACCTGGGGAGCGAGAAAGTACTGGAGGAGAGTTCCTGTGAAGATCACCGATCTGGAAATGATTTCCGTGGCGGGTCCGCTGCTGCCTGCCCCCATGCACCCTGCCTGGGCACCCGGGGTCGCTGTGACTCGCCGGGGGGCTACGATCGTCAAGATCTACACCGACGAAGGGATCGTTGGGATCGGGACCCCTGGCTACTCCGCCCCCACCAGCTTTGAGAATTGGATCAAACCGCAGCTCATCGGGAAGGACCCGTTCGCCATCGAGCAACACGCGAAAATCCTCCGGATGGCGAACGGCTGCTGGGGCGTCGAGATTGCCCTCTGGGACATTATCGGCAAGGCTGCCGGCCAGCCATTGTATAAGCTCTGGGGCGGCCACGCCGACCGAGTTCCGGCCTATGCGAGCTTTGTCGAGCTCCGGACGGCCGAGCAACGCGCGGAGGACGCTCTCGCTGTCCGTGAGGCGGGCTACCGCGCAGTGAAGGTGCGCCTGCACGACTGGACGGTCAAAGCGGACATCGCTCAGGTTGAGGCGGTGCGAGAGGCCGTTGGCGACACGTTGACGGTCCTCGTCGACGCGAACCAGGCGCAGCAGCCGGGCACGATGCACCCCAATCCCGGTCCGATCTGGACCGAGCAGCGGGCGATCCAGACAGCGCGCGAGCTGGAGCGCCTCGGGGTCTACTGGCTCGAGGAGCCCCTTGATCGGTACAACTACGAGGGACTGAGCCGCCTCTGCGCCTCGGTCGATATCCTGATCGCGGGTGGTGAGAACAATCGCGGCTTGCACGAGTTCCGCGCGCTCGTCGAGCAGAATTGCTACGATGTGATCCAGCCGGAAGCGCTGGTCTCCGAGGGAATCGGTCAGCTCCGCAAAGTCGCGGCACTCGCCGAGCTCCACCACAAGCTCATCGCGCCCCATCATGGCGGCGGCGGAATCGGCCTCGCCGCGCACTTGCACCTGTGCGCGGCGATCCCAAACGCCAGCTATTTGGAGGTCTGGCACGATCCGCCGTGCATCACCAGTGACCTGTTTCAGTGGTACCTGAAGGAGCCACTGACGATCGACGCCGATGGCAACGTCGCGGTGCCGTCCACACCGGGTTTGGGTGTGGAGTTGGACGAGGAAAAGATCCAGAAGTATCGGACGTGAATCCATTGTCGAGAGGAACATTCGATGACAGAGCGTTTTCTTATCGAGACACGACCTGACGAGTTCTGGCCGGGCGACACGATTGTCCTGCGCGACCGCGTGGACGAGAGCTGGGCGCGGATCGTTCCGTCGCTCGGGTGCAATCTCGTCAGCTTCGGGGCGATGGTGAGCGGACGGACGGTCGAGGCATTCCTCCAGCCGGGCGACGAGGAGCCGGCCCAGGCGCCGGGCCATTATGGCGCCCCGGTCCTCTTTCCGTTTCCAAGTCGGCTGCGGGACGGAAGGGCGCGGTTTGGCGGGCGCCAGATCGCCGTCGATCGCGCGCCGGGGCAGCAGCACGCGATTCACGGGCTGGTCCGGCAGCAACCATGGCGCGTGGACCACCTGGCCGCGTCAGCGGACGGGGCGGTCGCGCGATTCTCGGTCGAGAGCGACGCGGACATCCTTCGCCAGTTCCCGTTCCCGTTCCGGCTCACGCTCACCTTTCGCCTGAGCGGGCGCTCGCTGCGGGTGACGATCGAAGGCGTCAACCTCGGCGATGCGCCGATGCCGACGGGTTTCGGCTGGCACCCGTACTTCCGCCTGCCGCTCGTTCCCGGGGGCGACCGCCGCGCCGCGTCCATGCGCGTCCCCGCGCGCTCTCTCTGGAAGCTCGACAGCACCCTGGTGCCCACCGGCGAGGTCGTCGCGGTGCCGCCAGAGCGGGACTTTCGGACGCGTCGAGCCCTGGGAGCGATTCACCTGGACGACGTGTTCACCGACCTGGAGCGCCAGGGTGACGAGAGCTCCTGCGAGTTCGCCGACCCCGCGACGGGCGCCGTCCTGCGCGTCGCGGCGGGAGCGACCTTCCGCGAGTGGGTCGTCTATGCCCCGCCGTCGCGGCCGACGATTTGCTTCGAGCCGTATACCTGCCCGACCGATGCCTTCAACCTATCCGAGGGTGGTCGGGACGTCGGGGTTATCGTGCTGAAGCCCGGCGAACGGTGGACTGACTGGATGGAGCTGAGCCTGACCGACTCGGCCCGATGACGGCAGCGTGGCCGCGCCTGCCGCCGTGGCTCACCCGCGACCTGCGTTGGATCACCGCCAGCCGCGCCGCCCGCAGCCTGACCCAGGGCTACTTGAGCGTGATCATCCCGCTCTACCTGCTGCAAATCGGCTTCAACGCCGTCTCGCTGGGCGAGCTCTTCACGGTTGGCGCGGCCATCAGCGCGATCTTGACCGTCTCGGTGAGCTTGCTGGCCGACCAGGTCGGCCGCAAGCCATTCCTGATCGTCTTCCCCATCTTCACGGCGGTCGGGGCGCTCGTTTTCATTTCAACACACGACTTCTGGATCATCGTCGCCGCGAGCGCGCTCGGCACGCTCGGCCGTGGCGGCGGTGCGGGAGGAGCGGGGTCGGGCGGCCCGTTCTACCCGGCTCAGCAGGCGCTGATCGCCGACCACGCGTCGTCGACCGATCGCAACAAAGTCTTCGCCACGTTCTCCTTCACCGATTCGATCGCCAGCACCACGGGCGCGCTGCTCGCCGGCATCCCCGACCTGCTGATGGCGCACGCCGGTTTTTCGGCCGCCGACTCTTACAAGCCGCTTTTCGTGCTGACCAGCGCCCTCGCCGTCGTCGTCCTGCTGACGATCTTGCCGGTGCGCGAGACGGTCCGCCGCCGGAAGAAGGACGAGAAGCGGCGGGCGTTGTTGCCGCGC
>DATLRG010000274.1:0-3178 GCA_035534795.1 Chloroflexota bacterium | reverse complement strand
CGCTTTTCCCGCGGCCAGACGTTCGAACACATTGAAGATGCGCTCCCGATGTTCTGGCGGGATGCCGATACCGTTGTCGGACACCGAGATCTGCCAGCCATTCGCCAGCTCCCGTGCATCGATGGCGATCGATGGGTCCCTCGGCGGTGTTGGATTTCCCATGTACAAGATAGCATTTCCGACCAGATTTTCCAGCACCTGGCCAGCCCGGTAGCGGTTCGCCGTGATCGTCGGCAGGTCTTTCGGCACGATGAAGGTGATTCCCTTGCTCTCCAGTTGGACCGCGAGCTGCCCGCGGACCTCCTCCGCGAGTTCGTCGAGTCGGACCGACTGCACGTCGAGATCGGCACGACCGATGCGCGAGAGCTGAAGCAGATCGTTGATCAACGCTTCGAGTCGTCGAGCGTTGTTCTGAACGCGCTCGAGGTAGTTTCGCCCTCGCTCGTCCAGCACGCCGCCGTAGCTCTGAAGAACGCGGTGGGTAAAGCCCTGAATCGTCACCAGTGGTGCGCGCAGATCGTGACTGACGGTGTAGACGAAGCTCTCGATCTCCGCCTGGCTCTCGCGGAGAGCATCGGAGGCGGCGCGCTCCGCCGCGTACAGCTCGGCATTCATCGTCGCCAGTCTCTCCGCTTCGACGCGGCGACGGTCGTTCTCCTCGTCGAGATGAGCGTTTTCGAGCACGAGATCGGCCGTGCTCACCACCGCGCGCGCGAGCTCGAGCTCGGGCATCCCGAAGCGGTCGGCTCGCTCGGTATCGATTGCCAGGAGAACACCCCGGCGCTGACCGCCGACCGTCACCGGAATCACCATCACCTCCTTGACGCCGAGGCGCTCGGCGAGCGCTGGATCCAACCGGGGGTCCCCGGCGACGTCGGTCACCAGCGCGGGCACGCCACTGCTGAAAACGCTGGGCGCCAGCGAGCTACCGATCGACGGCACTCTCATCTCCCTCAAAGCGGCGAGCCGCTCGTCGACGCAGCTCATCGCATGGACGACGAGGTCGCTGCCTTCTTCCAGGTACACGGCGCAAAAGGCGCACGCGAGAACAGCGCGGAGCTCGCGACAGAGCGCGAGCAGCGCTCCATCGAAGCCGTGGCTGTGCCCGAGTGCGACGACCACGCTTGCGACTCCCCTGGCCCGGCGCTCGCGCGCCAGGAGCGTGGCCGCGTGCGACCGCAACGCGTCACGCATCGAACCGAACGAGTTGACGAGGACTCCGACTTCGCCGCCGACCCGCGCCGGTAGAGGCGCACGATCATCTCCACGCTCCAGCGCCTCCGCGGCCAACGTGAGCTGCGCAATCGGCCGCGCGATCAGTCGCGCGACCGCGCCGGCCGCGAGCAGCACCCCCGCGATGGCGATGATGAAGGTCAGCAGGGTGACGTTCTGCAACTGATCGACCGCGGCGAAAGCCGTGGTCTGCTGGATCGCGACGACGATCCGCCAGCCCTGCGGCTTGACCGTGGATACTCCAGCCAGATACGTCCGACCCGCTAGCGTCAGCGACACCGCACCATCCGCCGACGGCAAATCGGGAATGCGCTGGACTGCATCGACAGGTGGATTGTCACTCTGGGCCAAGACCTGGCCCCGTTCGTCGACGAGGAAGACCCGCGAGCCGCTTTCCAGCGCGTTCTCGTCGATAATTTTGGCCAGGCCCGGCACCTGGACCATCCCGAACAGAACGCCCCCCACGCGCTCGTCACTCCCTCGAATCGGCGCGGCAAAGATGATCACCGGCTGGTTGAGCGAGCTCGACACGGTATACTGCCACGTCACGTAGCCGGAGCGGGCGGTTTGGAAGTACGCCTGGTCGCCAACCATGGCTAGTGCTTTGCCATCCGACCGGGCAACCTCGTCCCCATCGAGGTCACACGTCGCCAACACGGTAAACTGCGTCAGCGCCCCGCTCACGCCCACGAGGGCGTCGCCCTGTGTCGACGGGTCCAGGCTGCGAATCGCGCCGAAGTGCCCGAGCGCGTCCACCTCGCGCTCCGAGGTCGCCAGGAGATCGGACAGCCGATTGGCCGAGGCTTCCGCCAGCACGAGCTGATCGGAACGCACGTGGTCCTGAAAGGCGGTCCGAATATTGTTCGACGTCACGATCGACAGGTAGATCAACGGGACAGCGGCGATCAGCACGATCAGCGCCGACAGGCGCACCGCGAGCGTATCGCTGCGGAGGAGGCCAGGGCGGCCGTAAAAGAAGGGGCTTGCCAGGAGAAAGCCGTCGAGAACGAAGTAGTCGATCGACCTGATCCAGGCGCCTTCGGTCGTGAGGCCCGCGTAGAGAATCCCGAGAAACGCCAGGGCCGCGACGATGTGGGTCACGCCGAGAAACCAGTACGGAACTTTTGGGATGGCGTGCGCGACGAAGAGGAGAATGCCGCCGATCAGCAGCGCCACTCCCAGCACCCCCAGAGAGGTACCCAGCGCAGCGGCAACTTCGCGCGGAAACCGCGTGGGGGCCAGGAGGATGAGAGCGCCGTCGACAACCTGAGCCAGGGCAATCGCGTAAAAGAGGACATCGCCGGTGACTGTCGGCGTCGGAGGATCGGATCGTCGCACGAGGAATGGCCCAACCAGGCAGCCCAGACCGAGCGCGAGGTTGATCACCGCGCTCGTCCCGCTCCCCGCCACGGCATAGCCGTACGCCAGGTAGAAGAGCGGAAGAGACGAAAGGGCGCCCGGAACGAGCCCCGGCCGACGATCGGCGACCGGGCGAATGGCGGCCAGGGTCACGAACTGGCCGCCGGCGATCAGCAACAGGACGCCGTAGAGGCCGGCGCGCGGGCCGATGTAGGCATACGCTGGCGAGACCAGCTGACTGGGGACGATCAGCAGGAAGATCGCGGTGCCAACCTCGACGATCCCCACCGCCCAGCGAAAGAGATCAAAACCGACCCGCCGCGTCACCCCTCGGGTCTCCGTCCACAAACCGCGCAGGTTGGGCGACCGATCTCATCAGGTTTCATGTCCTGATCGGGGTGATCGTCGCACTTGTACGTGATCTTCGCGCCCGGATAGAAGAAAGCAGACTGTGAGACGCGGTTACGCCCAACGTAGCAAATATCCTCCTCGATGTCGAAGGTCCCGTCTGTCCTGATAAAGCGGGTCAGGTGATAATTCTTCATGGGAGCAGGCATGCGCGACTCCAATTCCCGCGGGCAACGTA
>DATLRG010000273.1:0-4574 GCA_035534795.1 Chloroflexota bacterium | reverse complement strand
CGCTCCAGGGAACTCAAACAACAGTCCTGACAGCGTTCCTTCGTAGTGCATCCGCCAAGTTCAAGCCACCTTTGGCAGCAATCCGACGCCCGAGCGGCGGTGCGGTTGGTGGCGGCGGCGTCGCCCCCAGATGAACGGATGCCGGTGCTTATTCCAGTAAGCCGTGGCGTCTTTGAGCGCTTGGACGACCTCCGCCCACGTTTCAAACCGGCGTCCCTTGAGCGCGAGCGAGCGGAGAATCTTCCACCACGGCTCAATCAAGTTCAGAGACGCGGCGCTTTTCGGCGTGAAGATGAATTCCCAGCGCGGATGCGCCAGCGAGAACAAGAGCACGTCGGTCGCCCGATGGACGTTCAGATTGTCCTCGATCGCGTAGACCGGGGCGAGTTCGGCGGGAATCCACGCAGCCACACCCTCCAGGAAGTCGACCCAGTTGGCAATCGTGCGCCGATCATCTGCCTGGGTGAACGCCTCCCCATCGGCGGGCTTAAATGCGCCAAAGATATAGCCCTTCCCCCGGCGTCCATCATCGACTTCCTGCTTAGCCCGCTCGGCCGGTCGCTGTCCCGCCGGGTCGGGCCGCGCATACACGAATTCCTGACCAGGGAAGCTCTTGGCGGATTCGGGTCCCATCTGATCCAAGCACACGGTCACGCTGCCTGCCGGCGGCGCCGTGTAGACCGTGACGATCGCCCCCTTTTTTGCGCGAACGCCGGATCCACCGGCTTGTCCGCGCTCGCGCTCTCCTCTTTCTCGCGCCCGGCCCGTTCGCCGAACCAGCCCTCCTGGGTCCGCCAGCGGAGCCCTTCCTCGATCAAAATGTCGTCGATCCGCGTGCGCTTGATCGGACCCCCTTTCTCCTCGTTGAGATACACCTCCAACCGATCGAGCGTCCAACTCCCGAAGGGCTGGCCCAGCGCGTCCGGCTTGGTCAGCGCCGTCGCGATCACCTCACTCGCCTGCTCGGCCGTGTCGGTGGCCGGACGGCCCGAGCGCGGCTCGTCGTTGAGTCCGTCGAGGCCCTGTGTGTTGAACCGTTTCAGCCAGAGCCGCACCGCCTTCTCGCTCAGCGTGAGTTGCCGTGCAATCGCCGGGACGCGTTTCCCCTGGCTCGCCGCCAGGATGATCCCCGCTCGCTCGACGAGGCGCGCTGGCTCCGTCCGCGACCGTGCCAATCGCTCCACGCGCCCTTTCTCCTCCATCGCCATCGCGCGCACCCGCAACGCCATCGGACACCTCCACGCCGGAAATGCCCCTATTCTACACCGCACTTGGCGGATGGACCATTTGGTACTACAGCCGCACTTGCTGGTGTATTATATACATATCGCAGGGAGGTGGTGTTATGTTGATGATGCACGACGGGACGGCTGGACCGGAAGGGGCGGTGGAGACGACGGTGGACGAGGTCCGCGCGTGGGCGGCGGGGCTGGGGGCGATGTCTGCCCGGATCGCCCACCATTTTGCGCGGAGCGAGCCGCGCCAGCGCGCGTTGGCGTACCTGCAAGGGCTGCTGAGTCCGATCGAGCGCAAGAATGGTTGGCAACTCGCGGAGGTTGCCGGGGATGCGACGCCCGATGGCGTCCAGCGTCTGCTCTGCAGCTACCAGTGGGACGCCGATGCGGTGCGCGATGATCTGCGGGCTTACGTCGTCGAGCACCTGAGCGAGCCCGACGGGATCCTGGTCGTTGACGAGACCGGTTTCCTCAAGAAAGGGACGAAGTCTGTCGGGGTGCAGCGCCAGTATAGCGGGACGGCGGGACGGATCGAGAACTGTCAGATCGGGGTCTTCCTGGCCTATGCCAGTGCGCGGGGCCACGCCTTCGTGGATCGCGCGTTGTATCTGCCCAAGGAATGGGCCGCAGACGGGATCCGCCGGGCGGAAGCGGGCGTTCCGGCGGAGGTGGTGTTTGCGACCAAACCGCAACTGGCCCAGCGGATGCTGGAACGAGCGCGGGCGGCGGGGCTGCGGGCAGCGTGGGTCACCGCCGATGAGGTCTACGGGGCAGACCGTCCATTGCGGGAGAGCTTGGAGCGGGAGCACCAACCGTATATTCTCGCCGTGCGCAGCAACGAGATGGTGGGGATGCCCGGCTTGGGGCGCGCGTGGCCGGTGGCCGTGGCGGAAGTCGCCGCCGGGCTTCCTGCGGCAGCGTGGGAACGGTTGAGCGCCGGGGCCGGCGCGAAGGGACCACGGTTGTACGATTGGGCGCGGGTCGCGTTGGCCGAGCCGACACCGGCGGGATGGGGACGTGGGCTGCTCGTCCGGCGGAGCATCAGTGACCCGACGCAACGGGCGTTCTACCGGGTTTTTGGCCCGGCCGAGACACTCCTCCCGCAGATGGTGTGCGTCGCGGGGCACCGCTGGACGATTGAGGAGAGCAGCGAGGCGGCGAAGGGGGAGGTCGGGTTGGATCAGTACCAGGTCCGGCAGTGGACTGGCTGGTACCGCCACGTCACGCTGGCGCTCCTGGCCCATGCGTACCTGGTTGTGACCCGTCTGCACGCGGTGCAGACCAGGCCGGAAAAAAGGGGGATCTAAAGCAGGCGGATGACCCATTGCTCCCACTCACCGTCCCGGAGGTTCGACGCCTCCTCTATCGTTTGGTGTGAGGTGAACCCTTCCGCGATCAGGATGTCCTCGCCTGGTCTCGCTGGCGCCGACGCCATCAAGCTCGCGCGAAACGCTGCCATGACCAACACCGATTGCGTCGTAATCGCGATGGACCATAAGTGCGGCTGTAGTCCTAGCCCTTCACCGCGCCAACGGTGATGCCCTGGAGGAAGTAGCGCTGGAGCGCGAGGAAGAGAATAATCGTGGGGATGGCGGTGAAGAGGGAACCGGCCATCTGGAGGCCGTAGTCAGTGTAGCTCTGGAGTTGGAGGACCGCGAGCCCCGGCGGGAGCGTCCGCATCTGGATCGAGCTCGTCACGATGACTGGCCAGAGGAAGGCGTTCCAGGAATCGACGAACGTGAAGATGGTGACCACGGTGATCCCCGGGGTCGCGAGCGGCGCGACCACGTGGACGAACAGTGACCACTCGCCCGCGCCGTCCACCCGCGCGGCGTCAAAGATCTCCGACGGGAGCGTGGTCATGAACTGCTTCATCAGAAAGACCGCGAATGGCGCGCTCACCGCCGGCAGGATCAGGCCGCCGTAGCTGTCGATCATCCCAAGGTGGGCGCTCAGCTCGAAGAGGGGCACGAGCTTGACCTCGTAGGGGACCACCAGCACCGCCATCACCAGCCAGAATAGGATTCGATCGCCGGGAAATCGTCGCTTCGCGAACGCGTAGCCGGACATCGTCGCGAACGTCACCGTGGCGACGGTCGTCAGGATCGCGACGAAGGACGAGTTGAAAAGCCAGCGGAAGGCCGGCGCCGCCCCGAAGAAGACCTGGAAGTTGAGCAGCGTCGGTGGACTCGGCCACCAATCCGGGGGGATCGCCTGGATCGCGACCTGATTTTTGAATGCCGTCACGATCATCCAGTAAAACGGGATGATCGTGAGGATCGCCCAGACTGAGAGGATCAGATAGGCGGTTGCCTTCATCACGCGCATCGCCATGACGTCAATACTCGACGTCGCTGCTGAAGACGGTGTATTGGAGGAACGAAATGCCGATCAAAATCACCATGAAGATGAGCGCCATCGCCGAGGCGTAGCCGAACTGAAACTCCTCGAATGCCTGCTGGTAGATGTAATAGACGATCGTGGTCGTGGCGTGATCCGGTCCGCCGCTCGTCATCAGATAGACCGGGCCGAAGAGCTGAAACGAGCCGATCGTCGCGATGATCAACAGGTAGAGGAGCGTCGGCCGCAGGAGCGGCAGCGTGACGTTCCAGACCTCGGCAAAGGTGTTGGCGCCGTCGATGCGGGCCGCGTCGTAAACCTCGCGGGGAATCGACCCCATCGCCGCGGTGAGCAAGACGACTCCCGCGCCCTGCCCGCCGGCCAGTGCGAGCAGCATCAGCGAGGGCAACGCCAGGTCGGGGTTGCCGAGCCACTGTTGTGCCGGTAGGCTAACGAGCCCGAGCAGGTAATTCAGCAGCCCGATCACCGGATTGAACAGCCACTTCCAGACGAGCGCCAGCACCGCGACCGACGTTACCGCGGGAAGGTAAAAGGCCGACTTGAAGAAGGTCTGACCGGCCGATGGAAGGCGGAAGACCAGCACCGACAGCACGACGACGATCAGCAACGACACCGGCACCACGACGACGGTGTAGACTACCGCGTTGCGCAGGGCCGTCCAGAACAGCGCGGTCGCGAAGCTCTGCTGGAAATTCTCCAGCCCGACGAACGTCGTTTCGCCGGTCCGCAGATTGAGGTCGGAGAAGCCGAGCATCACCGACCTCAGAACCGGGTAGATCCAGAACACGAACAAGAAGAGCATCGAGGGGGCGGCAAAGAAGTAGGACCACCCATGCCGCCGAGCGAACCGCATCGCCCGGGATGGCGTGCTCCGCTCCGATGCCCGGGAGACCTCCCGCGCCATCGATAACTAGCCCTCAAATCATTTCTCGAGCTGAGCCCGGGGTGAAAACTGTCAGGGTGTGCTGGGTGTGCCAC
>DATLRG010000272.1:0-7826 GCA_035534795.1 Chloroflexota bacterium | reverse complement strand
GCCTCCTGACCCTTCCCACACACCCTCTACAGATACCCTGACGGGGTGCCAGGTCGGGAGGAAAAAATGACCGGCCGAGTCGCGGCGGTGAGCCGCGGCGCAAGCCATTCGCTGATCAAGGACAACCAGCAGGCGGTCCAGTTGCTCGCGGGGCTGGGCGTCGAGGATGATACGCACGCCGGGACCACCGTCCAGCACCGCTCGCGCGTCGCGCGATCCAAGCCAGCCGAATCTGCGCCAGGTCCACCTGATCCACGCCGAGCTCCACGAGGAGCTGCGTGGGGCCGGGTTCGACGTTTGCGCGGGGCAGATGGGTGAGAACGTCACGACCCGGGGGATCGACCTGCTCGGCCTGCCGACCGGCACGCGGCTGCGACTGGGCGACGCGGCGCTTGTCGAAATCACCGGCCTGCGCACCCCCTGCGCGCAACTCGAGCGGCTCCAGGCCGGCCTGATGGCGGCGGTGCTCTACCGCGACCAGCAGGGCAACCTGATCCGCAAGGCGGGCGTCATGGCGGTGGTCGTCACCAGTGGTCTGGTCCGCCCCGGCGATGCGGTCACCATCGAGCTGCCGCCGCCACCGCACCGCCCCCTCGAGCCAGTCTAGAGCCTGGCCAGGCTCTCTCTACGCCGCGACGTCGACGATGACGGCCCGTGGATGGTCCGACTCTTCGGGGACCGGCTCTCCCGCCTCGCGCAAGCCGGCGATGTGCAGCGCGATGGCCTCCTTCGCCAGTGCGATCGCCTCTTCCAGGGTCTCGCCCTGCGCGAAGCAGCCCGGCAAGGCCGGGACTGTCACGGAGTAGCCACCTTCGTCGCGCTCTGGATGCAAGATGATGGTGTAGCGGTACTCCTTCATAGCAGTTCCCTCAGCTCGTCAGCGGTCAGGTTAGCTTGGCGCAAAATGCTCGTTAGCGTTCCCATCTTGATGATGGTTCCAGCGTGGAAAGCGACTGTCACCAATCCCGAACGGTCCGGGTGCTTCAACTGGAAGTGACTACCATCCTGGCGCTTTACCTCCCAACCAGCGCGGTACAACGCGCGGATCAACTGGGAAGCGGTGATCCGGGTAGCTTCGGACTCACAGCCTGTTCATCGTCGCTTTCCTCGGGTGCCGCGAGCGATCGTCTGATCGGCACTGTCCGAATCGAGCCGGCGATCCCCGGCTGATCTGCCCAGGGCTGGATCATTCAGCGACAGGCCAGTCGCCTCAGCAGTTCATAGTGTACCACACTACTTCGCTGAGGCTGAAGCGATCCACGGCCGTTTCATCACAGTCGGCGACGCCGGCGATCACCCCTTCTACGGGATCAGCACGACCTTGCCGAGGTTGCGTCGCTCCTGGACGTAGCGGTGAGCGGCCGCGGCATCCGCCAGGGGAAAATCCCGATCGACGTGCGGCTGCAACTTCCCTTCCTCGTACCAGCGCAGCAAGGTGTCGAACCACTGACGAAACAGGTACCAGCGATCCCAGAGATGCCCGAGGTTGAGCCCCTGCACGCCACGGTTGGCGTTCATCAGGCTAATCGGATTGAACTGGAGCCAGGGGACCTGGGCCAGAGCGCTCGCCACGGACGCGGCCGAGCGAACGCGCGACGGGCTGACGTCCGGGGCCATGGCCGAGAAACCATAGACCGCGAGTTTGCCCAGCGGCGCCAGGAGCGCCAGGCTGTCTCGCCAGGACCGACCGCCAATCGGATCGAGCACCAGATCGACGCCCACGTTGGCGGTCAAGCGGCGTACTTCGGCGACGACGTCGGTCTCGCTGGGGTCGATGGGATGGGTCAGACCACGCTGCCGCAAGAACGCGTGTTTCTTCGCCGAGGCGGTCCCGAACGTCTCGACACCGTGGAGCCCGCAGATGTCTAGCGCGGCCAGACCGACTCCACCACCCGCGCCGCGTACCAGGACCCGGTCGCCGGCCCGAATGCGCCCGACCTCGATCAGCAGCGCGTAGGCGGTACCGTAGGCCAGCGAGAAGGCCGCGCCGATCCGCGCATCCATCCCCGGCGGGCGGCGGATCACCTGAGCGGCGGGTACGCAGACGACGTCGCTGTAACCGCCGAACCGGGTCAGCGCGACGACGGCGTCTCCCGGCGCGAGGGAACCTTCGGAGCGTTCGCCTCCCACCGCGTCCGGACCGAGCGCGTCGACGACGCCGGCGACCTCGTACCCGATCACCGCAGGGAGCGGCGGCGCATCCTGGTACCGACCCAGACGCGCCAGCACGTCGGAGAAATTGACGCCACTCGCCGCGACGCGGATACGCACCTCGCTCGCGGCCGGCGTCGGGTCAGGCGCCTCCCGAAGAGTGAGCACCTCCGGCCCGCCAATGCGCTCGATCCAAACCTGGCGCATACTATCCCACCTCATCGCCCAAAGTACCGCGACGCCTTATGGTACCAGACTGGACGATCAAGCTGAGCGACGAGATGCCCAAGGGGCTCAGGAAGGCTGCCCGGGAAAAGGGGATTGGACCATCCACCCTCGCGCGGATCTGGACCCTCGGGCGCCTGCACGATTGCACAAAGAACCCTGCTTGACCCGCTCGGATGAGCGCAGCACGGGTTCCCGATGCGTCGCGCCGCGCTCGCGGGACGCCTGTGCTACAATAGGCAAGCGGGCCACCACTGGCTATGGCTGGCGTCTGCGCTTTCGTCGTCTCGCTCTCTCGTGGTGCCCGACCGCTCCTCAGGAGATGGGACCATGCGGCTGCTGCACATCGCTGACGTTCACCTGGAGCGCCCCTACAAAGGGCTCGGGCTGGGGCGAGGGAACGCCCGAAGACAGGAGCTGAGAGACGCGCTCGCCGGCGTGGTCGAGCTCGCTCGGGAGAAGCGGGTCGATGCCCTCTGCATCGCCGGCGACCTCTTCGAGCGCGAGAACACCCGTCCTGCGATCGGCCAATTTCTCCAGAGCCAGTTTGCCAGCCTGGATCGAATCCAGGTCTTAATCGCGCCGGGCAACCACGACTATTTCAGCCCGGGCTGCCTCTACGACCGGAGTGATTGGACCGACAACGTCCAGATCTTCCGGGAGCAGTGTCTCACATCGGTCCAGATCGCCGACGGAACGGTTTGGGGCACCGCCTTCACCGGTCCCGAGCGGCGCATCTCGCCGCTGGCTGGCTTTCTGGCCGCCGGCACGGGCACCGCGGTTGGCCTCTTCCACGCCGCTCTCGTCGGTCCTGGGTTAACCTCTCCGTACGGCCCGCTGGACCCGGCCGAGATCATCCGCAGCGGCCTCGCCTTCGTCATGCTCGGTCACATCCACGCCGGCCAGCTCGATCACAACCGGCGATTCGCCTATCCCGGCAGCCTCGAGCCGCTGGACGTCAGCGAAGCCGGCCCGCGCTGGGCGCTGCTGCTGGACGTCTCCGAGGGTGGTCTTTCGGTCGACACGATCGAGGTCGCGCGGCGACGGGTCATCACCGAAGATCTGGACGTCACCGCGCTGGTGACCCACCAGGCACTTGCCGACGCCGTCGCGGCCCGACGGGATGGCTGGCTGGGAAACGACGTGTCGCTGCGGGTGGTCGGGACGCTTCAGGGCGAGCTAGCGGCAAACCCGGCCCTGATCCGCGACGAGCTGAGCGATCTCGCCGCGCGCCTCGAGATCGCCGCCGAGCCGTTCCCCGACGTCGACGACCTCGCCCACCAGCAGAGCACGCTCGGCCTCTTCGTCCGCCGGGCGCGGGAGAAAATCGCCGGGGCGACGGGTGAAGCGGAACAGCGGCGATGGCAAGCTGCCCTTCGCGCCGGGATCGCCGCCTTCAAAGAGCAGGAGGAGTTCCTGCCATGAAGATCGACCGGATCGAGCTGGACGGATTCGCACGCCTCCAAGGGTTGGACCTGGCGTTTTCCAGCGATTTCAACGTCATCCTCGGTCCGAACGAAGCCGGTAAGTCGACGCTCGCGGAAGCGATGCAGGCGCTTCTCTTCGGCCCGACTGACGGCGCCGATAGCCGGGCGCCAAACCAATTTCGCACGCGGTTCCGCCCCTGGAGCGGTGGAGCGTTCGGTGGCACTCTCTACGTTTGCCGCGAAGGCGGCGAGCGTTACCGGATTTTCCGTGACTTCGAGAAAGGCGAGACGAAGCTGTACCATGATCCCGGGGCGACCGACGAAACCGCGCGCTACAATCCCGGCCGACATGGCTGGATCGACTTCGCCGCCCGCCACCTCGGCATGACCTCGACCGTCTTCCGCGCCTGTGGCTGGATCGAGCAGGGGGCGCTGCATCACGACAGGAGCCAGCTCACCACCCTCAAGGGCAAACTCGAAAGCCTGGCCGACGCGCCCGGCAGCGGGGCGAGCGCTCAGGACGCGCTGATGACGCTTCGGGATTGGCTTCGGCAGCGGGTCAATCCGGACGCTCACGCCACGTCACACAGCCCCTACCTCACGGCGCGGGCCACGGTCGAGGCTCTCCGCATCGAACTGGCGAAAAGCCGCGCTGCGCTCGCCGCGCTCGACGGTCTGGTAATTGATGAACGCAAGCTCCTCATCGACGTCGCGAGCCTCAAGCAAGGAATCGATTCTCTCGACCGATTGCTCGCCCAGCGCGAACTTGTCGTCCTCGAAGACAAGTGTCGACGTCTTCAAACCATCGACACTCGGTTGACCGAGGTAGACGCGCGCTTGGTCGGACTTGCCGACGTCGCCTGCCTCTCGACGGATACGATCGAAGCAGCAGCGAGCGCGCTGAGCGCGACTAAGCGCGCAACCTCCGAGGTCGTGGACGCAGCGGGCGAGGTCGATCGGGAGCGCGCGGGCAGCGAGCAGGTGCGCCAAGAATTGAACGCCGTCGAGACCGCCTTGGACGGCCTCCCGGTCCTGCAACAGGCTGCTATCGAGACCGCGGACCGGGAGGTGCGCGAATGGGAGCAGGCCGACCAGACAGTGGCATCAGCCGGAGAACAGGCCTCCACCCTGCAGCGGCAGCTCGGGGAGATCGATACCACCGCCGATCCCGCGCTGGCGCGGCTCTCCGCGGGCGTGCCGGTCGAACGCCTGGACGACGCTATCGGGAAGGCAGTAAACGTCTCGGCGCTCGTCGCCGAGGCGCAATCCGAGGCCGTGGCGGCGAAGGTTCCGAGGGAAGTCGAAGACGAATTTGACACCCTGAATCAGACACTCGGCGACGTTGCCCTCGCCACCATCTCCGAGCTCACGCAGCGGGAAGACCGGCTCCGGCAGGCTGCTGCGCGGTCGGCCGCCGCGTCCCGGCTCGCGTTCGTGGTCGCCGCGAGCGCGGCGGTGATAGGGGGCAGCCTGGGTTTCCTGTCGCTTGGCCTGCCGGGCGCGGCGGCCGGCGTCGTCGCGCTGGGCGCAGTCGGCTTCCTAGCCGTACGCCTGCTCCGATACGGGAACGATGCCATCCCGCCAATCGCGAAGAACCGCGCCCTGTTGCGGGCGGACCTCGCCCGTTACGGCGTGGACTCGGCCGGAGCGCTGCGCGCCGCGTGGGACCGCCGGCTGGAGCTCGTCGGTCCGGTGCGGCAGATCCGGGCTGCTCGCCAGCGCATCGCCGAACGACAGCAGGCGTTCGATCAGCGCTCGGTCGACCTGGAAAACCTCTGCGGGACGCGCGACCTCGACGAAGCGCGTGGAATCCTCGGCGCGCTCCGACAGCGGGAAAGCCGCCGCGCGTCGCTGAACGACCAACTGCGGTCGGCGATGGGAATGGTCAGAGCAGCGGAGTCGAGTCTGAGCCAAAAGCGCCAGGCAGCGATCGACGTTCTGAACAAGCTCGACCACGCCGCCGACACCGCCGCGGAGGCCCGTGAGGTTGTCGGCGCCGTACGGGCCAGTCAGAACCGACGAAATACCCTCCTCCAGCGCAAGGCCGAGTTGACCGGTGAGCAGCGCGGCTACGCCGAGCACGAGAAGCGGCTTAAGGAGCTCCAGGCCGAGTTGGGGGGCGCCCAGAGTGTGCTCGACGCCTGCCTCGCGGCGCTCGGCATCACGACGCCCGCGTCAGATCCGGACCGCGCCCTCGCCGACCGACGCGCTCGCTTCGAGGAATACCAGACGGCTCTGATCGAGCAAGCGAGCCAGCGCAGAACCCGCGAATATCTCATCGGCGCCGAGAATAAGGACGACTGGCAGCCGCGGTGCGCGGTACTACGCAGGCGTGCCGCCGGTGCCGATCCGCACGACAACCGTTCCCGGGAAGACCTGGAGCAGCGGCAGCGCGTCATGACCAGTGAACGTGACGCCTGCCAGGAGAAGATCCACGGCCTGCGCCAGCACCGCGAATCGGCGCTGACGGGGCTGCGTGAGCCGGCAGCGATCGAGGAGGATCTCGCCGAGGCGGAGCGCGAATCCACTCGCCTGGAGCGCCTCAAGGGCGCGCTCGACGACGCGCGGGACTTGCTCACCACAGCGGCCGAGGATTTCCGGCGCGACTTCGCACCGCGGCTGCGCTCCAGCATCGAGGGCGATCTCGCCAGCATCACCGCTGGCCGCTACCGAGAGGTCGAGGTGGATCCCGCCGATCTCACCGTGCGAGTCAAGAGCGCCGAGCGCAGCGATCTGGTATCGCTCGACCACCTCAGCCACGGGACGTGCGACGCCGTCTACGTCCTGCTGCGCGCGACGGTCGCGCAGCTACTCAGCGGCAGCGGCGAGCCGGTGCCCCTCTTCCTTGACGACCCCCTGGTTCACGTCGACCACGACCGCGCCATCCGCCTGCTCGACGTATTCGCCAAGCTTGGCCAGCACTGGCAAATCTTCTACTTCACCCAGGACGATCGCGTGGTCGCCTGGGCGAACCACTACCCGAGTGTCAAGGTCCACCCTCTGGACGTTACGATGCCCGCCGCGGCATCTGTCCCCGACGGGACAACCGGCGCGGGCGTCTAATTGACACCGTGGAGGGCGCGGAGGGCCACGTGATTACGCTGGTTGGGCCGCCTCTCCTCGTCGCCGCGATCGCGATTGTCGGGGTCACCGGTGTTCTGGCCCCTTCCACGGATCCCCATCAAATGCACCTGCCGCTCGCGTCACCGAGCGTCGCGGCGACGGCCGATGGGAAAATTTACGTCTTCGGGAGCGACCTGGTGGCGGTCTACACGGCCGCCACGGCGCATGGTCGACGTTTTCGGGCGACGTCGCTCGTCTCCACCGTGATGGGCGCCGTGCAAGCCGGCGGCGGGAAGATCTACCTCGTGGGAGGACCGGCCTCGTCGTCCAATGGCCTTCCACCGGCGACGGTCCTGGTGTTCGATCCCGCGACGAACTCCCGGGCGACCCAGACAGACCTCCTGGAGGGCAAGCAAAGTCCGTCTGCCGTCGCTATGAATTCCGGCGATCTCTACGTCATCGGCGGCAATAACGGCTTTCGCTTCGATTCTTCCGTCGAGGAAGCGACGATTCCCGATCAGTAGAGGTCCTCGAGGCTGAAGAGCGCCAGGTAGGGCGTTCGCGCCGCCAGAACCTCATCCGCGAAGCCGCTCCTGGAAAACAGCGCGAGCTGATGCTCCGGGTGAACGTTCGGCAGCAGCGCCACGCGCCGCTCGAGCGTGCGCAGGGCGTCGAGGCCGACCGGTTGGTTGGTCCACTTCGCTTCTGCTGCCAAAACGACACGGTCGCCCTCGTGCCCGACAATCTCCAGCTCGTCGCCGGCACGCCACCACACGCCGAGATCGCCGACCTGATGCGTCCACCGATCAGGATTCCGCCGAATGAACTGGCGACACAACTCCTCGAAACGCGGTCCCATGTAGGTGCTGAGCTGCGGGGCAACCTTGCTCTGCCAGACGTACTCCGCCCGCCCCTGCTCCAGGGAAGAACGATTCGGCAGGACGAAGCGGAACCAGAAGG
>DATLRG010000271.1:0-4229 GCA_035534795.1 Chloroflexota bacterium | reverse complement strand
CCAATCGTCCACCAGGTATTGCCGAATACCTCCTCTGGCCCTGCAGAATGAACTCGCCGGGGTGAGTATACCTCAGCGACCGAGCAGCGCGTCTCTCAATCGCTGGGCAACAACAATCTCCTCTCCTTCGAGCAAGGTCATCGGATTGACGATCAGGCCTCCGTCGAACTTCCCGACGCCGATGCCTGGGTCGCCGCCCATCAGTCGACGGTCCACCTCGTCCCGCGTGACGCCGGCGGAATCGAGGTGGATCAGGCAGACCGGCACGATGGGCGGGCGCGCGTAGCGGCCCGAGACCACGACTTCGGTTCGCACCCCGGGCACACCGGCCAGCTGTTCCGCGACGCGGTGACACGTGGCCTCCCAGCGCCGCAGCTCCGCCTCCTCGTCACGCTGGACGTAGATCTCCACCGCTTTGACCAGGCCGGCCATCTCTTCCTTCCCCACCTTCATTGGACGGCCAATGGAAGAGTTGGGATTGTTGTTCATGGCGGCCGCGCCGATCAGGTCGCCGCGGCCGACGATCAGCCCGGTGGATTGAGGGCCACGGAGCGCCTTGCCGCCACTGAAGATCGCCAGGTCGGCGCCCATCGCGAGAAAAGCACGGAAGTTCGCGGTCGGCGGCAGTTCGGCCGCGGCGTCGACGATCACCGGTACCCCCGCGCGCCTGGCAACCGCCGCGACGTTCTCTACGGTCGCCGTCACCCCCGATGAGCGATCCCGCTGGTGATCGAGACTGGCGACGACCAGCAGGACCGCCGCGGTGCGAGGACCGATCGCCGCGCTGAAGTCCTCGGGCGCGACGCGCTCCGGGCTGCCGACGTGGATGAGTCGCGCTCCGACGTGCTCTGCCGCCTGATACATGTAGTTTGGGCGCTTCGCCTGAACGACGACGATCTCGTTCTTGAGTCCGGACGTGTCCGGGAGTCGGTAGACGCGGTCCCAATCAGCGCCGGTGATGCAGGCGGCGGCTGCGAGGGTGATGCCGCCCGCCGCGCCGGACGAGACCAGCGCCGCTTCGACGCCCACCATCTCGGCGATCCGGGCGCCGGCGCGATCCTGCAGCTCCCGAAGCGTCACGTACGAGCGCGCTGCGTCCACCATCGCCTGGACGACCGGTTCGGGCATCACCGAGCCGCCGAGGATAGTCACCGTTCCCCAGGCGTTGATGAAGCGCCGAACTCCCAGTTCCTCGTAAATTCCCACGACAGATCCTCCGCACGTTGGTCCGAGACCACGTCGAGACTACCCGCGTGGCTCGTCCATGATCGGCTGACATCCAGCCTGAACTTTTTTCGTCTCCAGGTCAAGTAGCCCGAGGATGGAAGAAGGTCTCCAGCACGATTGACCTGACGTCCCACACGATTACAGCCCGAACCGACCACTTCACCGAGTAACAATCACGGTGAGGCACTTCGGGAATTTGCGTCTGATGCCGGTTTGACAGTAGAATTCGGAAAGAAGACGTCCTACTCGTGTTGGTGGGTGGCGAGTTGACGAGCGAACTCGATTCGCCTCATCAGGGAGCGTGTACGATGGTAACGGCAGGTGGTGGAGGACCCGCGCTGGGCGGCGATCCGGCTTCAGCAATCCTGGGACTGATTCTTTTGCTCATCGTCGTCGCGGTCGTCGTTTGGAAGATGGCGTAGAGACCTTTGCGAGCCAGAATTTGGGCACCCACGGGGTGGTCAAATGCGGGCGTGCGCTCATTCCTTGGGGGAGTTCGGGAGTCACGACGCCCGCCGCGCCGCGGCTGCCGCGCCGATGATGCCGGCATCTTCGCCGAGTGTCGCCGGGACGATGCGCGGCGAGACGTCCGGCGATCCGGGACGCTGATCCCGAACTGCTTGCCTCAAACGATCGAACAAACTATCGCCAATTTGACTGAGTCCTCCGCCGACGGCCAATCGCTCGGGATCGAAGAGCTCGATCAAATTGTTCAGACCGACCGCGAGATAATGGACCGCGTCGCGAACGATCGACTGACTGACGTCATCTCCATGTGCTGACGCCGCGAACAGGTCCCCCGCGTTCAGGGCGCGCCCTTCGCGCTTCCACGCGGCGAGCATCGAGGATGGGTGCTGGCTCGCGGCATCCGCGGCCCGCGCCGCGAGAGCGCCGCCGGACGCGAACAGCTCCAGGCAGCCGCGGTTCCCGCAGCGGCACCGCGGACCATCCTTCTCCACGACGGTGTGACCGATCTCGCCAGCGCTGCCGTGCGCCCCACGGAGCAGGTGTCCGTCGAGGACGATGCCGGCCCCGATTCCCGTTCCGATCGCGACGAACGCGAAGTCCTGGCAGCCGCGCCCGCTCCCACCGGACCATTCCCCGTACGCGGCGGCGTTCGTGTCGTTCTCGATCTCGATCGGCAGATCAATCGCGTCGGTCAACCGTTCTCGGAAGGGAAATCCTCTCAACGCCAGATTCGCGATCCGTACGAAAACGCCGTCATGGCGGTCGTACTGTCCGG
Source organism: Chloroflexota bacterium (assembly GCA_035534795.1). GTDB lineage: Bacteria > Chloroflexota > UBA6077 > FW602-bin22 > CADDYW01 > JAJPKB01. The sequence goes on along the minus strand of DATLRG010000271.1, from coordinate 1,759 downwards.
GCACGGCTAATCCCACGCCGACGACCGACGCGGGCGCGTGGCGCCGAAGCGTCTCGACGATGCCAGCGGTGACGCGAACGATCTGCTCGGGATCTCTGGCCGGGGTGGGCGCGCGCAGACGGTGAAGAATCTGGCCGTCTGCGTCGACCAGTCCGGCCGCCATTTTCGTTCCGCCGACGTCGATACCGATGGCAAGCGCGGTTGGCACGTCAACGCTCCCGTGCATCGAAAGCGATCTCGCCGCGCACCATCGTCAGCCGCACGTGCAGGTCGGCGTCGAGGACGACCAGGTCCGCATCGCGCCCACCAACCAAAGAGCCTTTACGGTCAGCCACACCCGCCACCTGCGCCGGCACCGTCGCGGACATGAGCGCCGCCTGTCGCAAGGGAACGCCACACTCGTGGACGATCCGCCGCAGGTTTCCATCGAACGTCGCCACGCTGCCGGCGATCGTGCCGTCGGCCAGCGTGGCCCGACCATCGCGCACCGTGATCGGGCGACCCTCGAACTCGTACGCACCAGCCGCGAGCCCCGCCGGCGCCACCGCATCGGTGATCAGAGCTACGCGCTGGGCGCCCTTTGCCCGGATCAGCAAGCTCATCGCCAGGGGATCGACGTGGACGCCGTCGGCGATCAGCTCGCCACGAATCGCATCGGTGGTCAGCACGACGCCGGCGACGCCCGGCTCGCGATGCTGGAAGCCGCGCATGGCGTTGAAAGTGTGCGTGGCGTGAGTCACCCCGGCCTCGACGGCGGCAAGCGCCTCGGCGCCGGTCGCATCGCTGTGACCGATCGAGGCCACCACGCCGTGCGCGACGAGGTAGCGTACCAGGTCGATGCCGCCTGGCAGCTCCGGCGCCAGGGTCATCAACTTGACCCGCTCGTCGGCCGAGGCCAGCAGGTCTTGCAGATCGTGGATGGACGGCTCTCCGAACCACTCGGAGCGGATGGCGCCGGGTCGCTTCGGGCTGAGGAACGGACCTTCCAGGTGAAGGCCCAGGATCTCGGCGCCGCGAGCCACCCGCGGGGGGCCGGCGAGGCTGGCCCGGATGATCTCGGTTAGCGCCTCGATGGTCGCCCGAGGAGTAAGCGTGGGAAGCCACGAGGTCACGCCGAAGCGCGTGATGAATGTCGCGATCCTCCCGACCGCCTCGGCGCCATCCATCGCCGAATCGCCACCACTCCCGTGAATGTGGACGTCGACGAAGCCGGGCACGATGGTGGCGTCACCACACTCGACGACGCGCGTACCAGGCGAGAGCTCCATCGCGGATGCCGGGCCAACCGTCTCGATCCTGCCGTTCGACACCGCCACGGCGCCGTGGACGATCTGCTCGACCGGCGTGAGGACTCGGTCCGCCCGCAGAATGCAGCGCTGACTCACTGATAAACTTCCCGAAGATGACTTTCCCTGAGAGTTACCTACTCCATTCGCTTCCGGACGAAAGTTCCCTTTCCCTTCACGTGGTAGAGCAGCCCGTCGCCGACGAGATTACTCACCGCCTGGCGAACAGTAGTCCGACTCACGGCGTAAAACTCGCAGAGCTGCTTTTCCGATGGCACTCGCTGTCCTGCTACCCAGCTACCCTGGAGAATGTGCTGGCGGAGCAGACCCTCCAACTGGTAGTAGTACGGGATCGGGACCTCTCGATTGATGACGGTCGTAGCGTCCAGACCCAGGCCGGTCTGCGGCATGACGTCCACTGTCATTTTCCCCCACCTCGATCACGATGATCCGTGCTGCTGAACCTTTCGTAG
>DATLRG010000270.1:0-11410 GCA_035534795.1 Chloroflexota bacterium | reverse complement strand
GGAGTAGCCGTTCTTGTAGATCGACGGCTTGGTCGATTTGAGCATGGGGTGGACGAGACCGAGCTCGTAGTAGTTGCAGTTGCGGATGGCCGCGAAACAGTGGCGATGCGCCGGCCCCGGCGCGTGAATGCCGACGTCCAGACCGAAGCCCTCGGCGGCGTGCGCGATCTTCATCAGGCCGGTGATACCGCCGTCGTAGGTTGCATCGGTGTGGACGTAATCGGTTGCCTCGGCGACGATGAAGTCGACGTGCGGCTCCAGGGTGCGGACGTGCTCGCCGAGGCAGAGCGGTGTCTTGATCAGCTGGCGCAGCTTCCGGTAGGCGAACGCCGAGATGCCGCCGTCCTTGAACGGGTCCTCGTACCAGAAGAAGCTCGCCTCGTCACAGGCGCGCCCGACGCGCAGCGCATCGGCGAAGGTGTTGTACTCGCACGCCGGATCGATCATCAAGTCCATCGCCGCCCCGACTCGCTCGCGCACCGCGAGCACCGTGGCGACCTCACGCTGGATCGGGCCGTTTCCCCAGCCGTGGATCTTGAAGGCGGGAAAACCCTTCTCGCGACACTGAAGCGCGAAGTCCGCGAACGCCTCGGGGCGATCCAGTCCGCCGTTTTCATCGCCGTGAGTGGTGCTGGCATACGCGGGCAGCGAGGTCCGAAAGCCGCCGAGCAGCTCGCAGATTGGCGCGTCGTAGAGCTTGCCGGCGATGTCCCAGAGCGCGATGTCGACCGGCGCGATGCCAAAGCGGTCGTTCTTGCGCAGCGCGCGCTTCAGGTCGTTGTAGATCCGCTCGCGCTCCAGCGGGTTCTTCCCGATCAGGTAGTGAGCGATCGTGCCCACCTGGGCGTAGGCCTCGGCAGTCCCGCCGGCCCACTCTCCGGTGACGCCCGCATCGGTCTCCACGGTGAAGACGTAGCCATTGGGACGGGCCTTGCCTCCTTTGAGGTAAACCAGATTGAAGCCATTGTAGTCGGAGCCCACGTCCTGGAGCTCCCAGGCATACTGATGCACCGTCAGCCGCGTTATCCGTGGTTGATGTGCCATGGTGTCTCCTCCTCATAGTCGGCCGTGATCTCTTCGTCGACGGCGCCCTCGCACGCAGCACATTATACCGGTCGTGACCGGGTACAGGAGCGAAACCCGTTGGCTGAGCAAAACCCAAAAACGCAAAACGTAAAATGGCGAGCACGCAAAGGATTGCTCCCATCGCCCACGGCTGCTATACTCCATCCTCCAGGAGGGCTGGTATGAGTTCTCAGCGCACGGTCAAAATCGGCATCATTGGCGCCGGTGGAATCGCGAACACCCACGCGCGCTACTACCGGCAGCACCCGTGGATCGATCTCGCTGGGGTAGCGGACATTGTCCCCGGAAAAGCAGCGGCTTTCGCGTCGACCTGGGGAATTCCGGAGAATCGAGTCTTCGAGGACTACCGGCAGATGCTCGAGACAGTCGACCTGGAAGCGGTCAGCATCTGTACGCACAACATGGCCCACCGCGAGCCCACCGTCGACGCCCTTACGGTTGGCAAGCACGTTCTGCTCGAGAAGCCGATGGCCGTCGAGCTGGAAGATGCTCGAGCGATCATGCGGACCTGGGAGGGCTCGGGGAAGATCCTCATGGTGGGGTTCCAGCCCGACTTCTCGACGCAGTACCAGGTCGCCAAGCAGATCGTGGACTCGGGCGCGCTGGGCCAGATTTACTACGCCGAGTCGGTCGCCTTTCGCCGTTGGGGCGTGCCCGGCGGGTCGTTCCTCAAAAAGAGCATCGCCGGGGCAGGGACGCTCGTCGACATCGGCTGCTACTCCCTCCACACGACGATGTCGCTGATGGGTGACCCTCGGCCGGTGACCGTCAGCGCGATGACCGGCAACTTTCTGGCGAGCAGGAGCAGGGGCGAGCAGAAGTGGGGGCGTTTTCGCTGGCACGCCGAGGACGTAGAGGTGGAAGATTTCGCCACCGCATTCGTCCGTTTCGAGAACGGCGCGGTCATGGTCTTCAAATCGTGCTGGGCCGCCAACGCGGACTCGATCGGCCGTCCCTTTTTCCTCGGCACCCAGGGAGGCATGGCGCTCAATCCGCACGGCGTCAATCCGCCGGTCGAAGTCTATTTCAACCACCACATCGGCGATCTGAACGTGACCTGCGCGCCGCAAGGACTGCGGGAGGTCGAGGACTGGCCGGAGAAGATTCGGGTCTTCGCCGAGGCAGTGCGCAACGACCTGCCATCGCCGATCGACCCGCGCGGCGTCTTCCTGACCAACGTGGCCATGGACGGCATGCTGCGCTCGGCGGAGTGCGGCCACGAGGTCCAGGTCGACTCGTCCTACTGACACGTCGCCATCGTCGTCGGGCTGATTCTCGTGGCGGTGGTGGGGATTGGACTGGCTCGCCCGGTCGCGTCGGCGCTGTCGCTCCGCCCGCCGGCGACGGCGACCGCGGTGGTGACACCACCCGCGAGCAGCGCGAACGGCGGAGCCTCGACGGTCGATCGGCTGGACCTGGAGATTCACGAGGGCGACTACTGCGACTGCGACCGGCAGCACTGGGTCTTTCCAGCACTCCCAGCACCAGCACCCCGCGCATTTGACAGCCCCCCGGGCCACCGTTACCATGTGGGCAGCGCGTGCCGCGCGCGTGCGCCCCTTCGGGCGCGACTTCCTCAGGAGGCCACCGTCGATGGATCGCCATGCGCTCGCTCAAAAGCTCCAGGCCATCGTCGGCACGGACAACGTCCTCTGGCAGGACTACGACCTGATGCTCGACCAGTACGACGGCTCGATCGACAAGGCCTTGCCCCAGGCCGTCGTCTTCCCCACCAGCACCGCCCAGGTTGCCGAGGTCGTGAAGTTCTGCGTCGCGGAGAAGCTTCCTTGCACCGGCCGCGGCGCGGGCACCGGCCTCAGCGGCGGCGCGATTCCCCTCGAAGGCGGCGTGTTGGTCATCTTTTCCAAGATGGACCGAATCCTCGAGGTGGACCTGGAGAACCTGCGCGCGGTGGTCGAGCCCGGCGAAGTCAACCTGCACCTGAGCCAGGCCATCGCCTCGACCGGCCTCCAGTACATTCCGGACCCTTCCAGTCAGAAAGCGTGTACCATCGGCGGCAACGTCGGCGAAAACTCCGGTGGCCCGCACACGCTGCTCTACGGCGTGACGACCAACCACGTCCTCGGGCTGGAGTTCGTGACGTCGGCCGGGGACGTGATCGAGGTCGGCGGCAAGGCGCTCGACACGCCGGGGTACGACCTGACCGGGCTGATCGTCGGCTCGGAGGGAACGTTCGGCATCGTCACCAGAGTCACCGTTCGGCTGTCGCCCATCGCGGAGGCGGTCAAAACGCTGCTCGCCATCTTCGAGCGCGTCGAGGACGCGAGCCTGGCAGTCTCCGGCGTCATCGCCGCCGGGATCGTCCCCGCGGCCATCGAGATGATGGACAACCTCTCGATCCAGGCGATCGAAGCGGCGGTTCACGCGGGCTACCCGACTGACGCCGGAGCGGTCTTGTTGATCGAGGTCGAGAGCCTGGCCGAGGGCGTCGACGAACAGGTCGCGGCCATCGACGCCGTCTGCCAGCACCACCACGCGCGCGAGATCCGCATCGCCAAGACCGCCAAAGAGCGCAACCTGCTCTGGCTGGGACGAAAGGGCGCCTTCGGGGCCATGGGGCGGATCAGCCCTGACTTTTACACCATGGACGGCTGCGTGCCGCGCGACAAGCTCCCCGAGGTGCTCGAGCGAATCAGCGAAATCGGCCGCCGCCACGGCATTCGCATCGCCAACGTCTTCCACGCGGGTGACGGTAACCTGCACCCGCTGGTCCTCTTCGACTCGGAGAAGCCCGGCGACGAGGAGAAGGTCCGCGCCATGGGTTACGAGATTCTCGCGGTCTGCGCCGACGTGGGCGGCGCGCTCACCGGCGAGCACGGCATCGGCTTCGAGAAGCGCGAGATGATGTGCCTGACTTTCAACGACGACGACCTCGATTGGATGCACCTGGTGAAAGAAACGATGGACCCGCTGGGCCTGTTCAATCCGGGCAAGATCTTCCCGACGCCCGGTAAATGCTGGAACCCACACCTGGGGCGGACCGGCCGCCTGACCGCGGTCGGCTGGTAGGTGCCAATGAGCGACGTTCTCGATCGGACCGGGCTGGCAGCGGGCCTGGAATCGGCCGGCATCCAGTGGCGTGAGCTTGCCGACGAGGAGCGCGCGGCCGACGCGGTGGACGGCGTCCAACCCAGCGCGATCTGCTCGCCGGCAACCTATCAGGAGGCGGCGCAGGCGCTGGCCCTCGCCGACCGGCTCGGGCTGGCGGTCTCGCCGCGCGGCGCGGGCACGAAGGTCGGCCTGGGCAATCCGCCGCGCGCCTGCGATCTGATCGTCTCGACCGAGCGGCTGAGCCAGGTGGTGGACTACGCACCGGCGAACCTGACCGTCACCGCGGAGGCCGGCCTGACCCTGGCGGCGCTCCAGGCACGGTTGGCCGAGGGCGACCAGTACCTGGCGATGGACCCGCCGAACGGCGGCCAGGCTACCCTGGGCGGGATCATCGCGGCGAACGCCAGCGGCCCGCGGCGATTCGGCCTGGGCTCGGCGCGCGATCTGGTGATCGGCACGCACGTCTCCACGACGGCCGGCACCGTGACGAAAGCCGGCGGCCGCGTGGTGAAGAACGTGGCGGGCTACGACCTGAACAAGCTCTACATCGGCTCGCTCGGGACGCTCGTGCTCGTGACCGAGATCACCTTCAAAGTGGCGCCGCGACCGACGGCCCAGACGACCGTCGTCGGCCGTTTCGCCGGCGTCGACCAGCTTGGCCAGGCCGTCCAGGCGATCGTTCGATCGCCGCTCCTACCGACTGCGGTCGATCTGCTCAACGCCACGGCCGCCGACAGTCTCGCGGTTGGCGGCGTGCCCGATGCCCGCGGCGGCTACCTGCTGGCGACGCTGGGGACCGCGGCGGGGCGAGCGCTCCGTCGCCAGCGCGACGATCTGTGGAAGATCTGCCAGCACGCCGGCGCGACCGAGGTCGCCGACCTTGCCGACGGCGAGTCGGAGCGCTTCTGGTCATCGGTCGCCGAGCGGCCCGTCCAGGCGATCGGGGCGAACGGCGTCCGCGCGAAGATCGTCGTACCGCCGGGGCGTGTCCCGGACGTGGTGCGCGCGATCGAAGAGCGACGAGCCAGGTTCGGCGACCGCCCCGAGCTCGGCGGCAGGGCCGGTAGCGGCGTCCTCTACCTGAGTTGGGACCTGTTCGGCGCCGAGGGCGTCGACGGCCAGGCGTCGTCGACGGCCGACAGCCTGCGCGAGCTTCGCGCCCGGTGCCAGGCGTTGGGCGGAAGCCTGGTCGTCGAGACCTGTCCGCGCTCCGTGAAAAACCACCTCGACGTCTGGGGCGACGTCGGCGCGTCGCTCGCGGTCATGCAGCGGCTGAAAGCCGCGCTGGACCCGCGCGCGGTGATGAATCCAGGCCGGTTCGCCGGCGGAATCTGAATGAGGCGACAATGGCGATCGAGACTGACCAGGTCGGTCGCGCGCGGTTCAACTTCGTCGACCGCGACCTGATTCGAGCGTGCGTTCACTGCGGGATGTGCCTGTCGTACTGCCCGACGTACAAGATCCTCGGGTCGGAGCTGGATTCGCCCCGCGGCCGGATCTATCAGATGCGGCTGCTCCACGACGGCAAGATCACCGTCGAGGAGCCGAGCTTCCAGCTCCACATCGACCGCTGCTTGAACTGCCGTGCTTGCGAGACGGCCTGCCCCTCCGGCGTTCAATACGGGCAATTACTCGAAGCGACGCGCGCGGTGATCCCGCCGAAAAGCGACACCGAACGGCTGCTGAAGGACGTCGTCCTGAACCGGGTCTTCACGACGCCACTCCTGCTCGAGGCGCTGGGCATGGGCATGCGCTTCTATCAGAAGAGCGGGCTGCAGGCGGTCGCGCGCGCCACCGGCCTCTTGAACCGGCTGCCGATGAACCTCGGCAAGCTGGAAGGGCTTCTACCACCGTTCCAGGGCGGCGTGGTCAAGGCTAGACTGCCGGAGACCGTGCCGGCACGGGGCGCGACTCGGTACCGGGTCGCGCTGATCACCGGCTGCGTCCAGGACCAGTTCTTCAGCCTGACGAACGCGGCGACGGCCCGCGTGCTGGCGATCAACGGCTGCGAGGTGGTCGTGCCGCGCGGCCAGGCCTGCTGCGGCGCGCTGCACACCCACGGCGGCCAGCGCGACACCGCGCGGTCGCTGGCGCGGCGCAACATCGCCACGTTCGAGCAGACCGGCGCCGATTACTACATCATCAACGCCGCCGGCTGCGGCTCGACGCTGAAGGAATATCACCACCTGCTCGCGGACGACCAGCGCTGGGCCGAGCGGGCCCACCAGTTCAGCAGCCGCGTCCGTGACATTTCCGAGTTCCTGGCCTCGGTCGAGCTGAACCGCGACTTTGGCGAGGTCCGCCGCCGTATCACCTACCAGGATGCCTGCCACCTCGTTCACGGTCAGAAGATCAGCGCCCAGCCGCGCGAGCTGCTCCAGATGATCCCGGGCATCGAGCTGGTCGAGATGAAAGAGGCGGATACCTGCTGCGGCAGCGCCGGCATCTACAACGTCACGCAGTTCGATCTCTCGATGCAGTTGCTCGAGCGCAAGGTCGACAACCTGGCCGCGACGAACGCCCAGATGGTGGTCGCCGGCAATCCCGGCTGCCTGATCCAGCTCGCCCACGGCGTTCGACAGCGCGGTCTGCGCGTGGAGACCATGCACATCGTCGATCTACTCGACCTAGCGTACCGGGCGAGGTCTCGGTGACGCGTGGGCCTCACCCCCTGCCCCTCTCCATCGGAGATGGAGAGGGGCAGGGGGTGAGGCCGTGGCCTCGCTCGATCCTCGTCATCACGTCCTGCGATCGGAGGAGGAAGATTGAAAGTCGTGTTGCCGCTCGCGGGTCTGGGCACTCGCCTCCGGCCTCATACCTATTCGAAGCCGAAGCCGCTCGTCAGCGTCGCCGGCAAGACCGTGCTCGGCCACGTCCTGGATAGCCTGGATGGGCTGCCGATCGACGAGGTGATCTTCATTACCGGCTACCTCGGCGATCAGATCGAAGAGTACGTGCGGTCCCGCTACAGCTTCCCGGCGCGCTTCGTCGAGCAGACCGACCTTCGGGGCCAGGCGCACGCGATCAACCTGGCCAGCGACTTCATCGACCAGCCGGTCCTGATCATCTTCGTCGACACCATCGTCAAGGCAGATCTGACGCGCTTGCTCGACACCACCAGCGACGGCGTTCTCTACGTCAAGGAGGTCGACGACCCGCGCCGCTTCGGCGTTGCCGTCCTGAACGATGGCCAGATCGTCCGGTTGGTCGAGAAACCAAAGACTCCGGTGTCGAACCTCGCGGTGATTGGCGTGTATTACCTGCGCAACTGGCAGCTCCTCCGCGAGGCGCTGCGCGACGTTATCGCGCTGGGGATCCAGACCGGCGGCGAGTACTATCTTGCCGATGCCTTGCAATTGATGATCGATCGGCACGCCCGGTTCGAGGCCTGGCCGGTCGAGGCGTGGGAGGACTGCGGGACGGTCCAGGCGCTGGTCCAGACCAACCGCTACCTGCTCAGCCACGGCCACGACCGCCAGCCCACCGCCGCCGAAAACACCGACAACTCGATCATCATCCCGCCCGTCTACGTCGCGCCGACGGCGCGCATCCAGAACTCGGTCGTCGGGCCGGACGTGAGCGTCGCGGATGGCGTCACCATCCGCGACTCGATCGTGCGGGACTCGATCCTCAGCGATGGCGCGACCATCTCCGGCGTCGCCCTGACCGAATCGGTTGTCGGCAGCAACGCCGTGGTGAAGGGGTCCTTCCGTCGCCTCAACGTTGGCGACGCCTCCGAGGTCGAAGTCGGCTGAGCGTGGGAATCGCAACTGGTCTGCAGATGGCGGCGAACACGCGGGGGTCCAGGTCAACCCCGGCTAGAATCGGCGAGACCCTCGCCATTCTCGTCGCCTTCATCGGGTTGCTGGCCTTCTTTCGGACCTACGCGGTGACGACGGCGGGCGGGTCAGACAGCTACGGCTACGTGTCCGAGGCCCTGCTGCTGGACCAGGGCCGCCTCTCCGAACCGGAGCGCGTCCTCTCGCCGTTCGGCCTCGCCGAGAACAGCGACATCACGCACCCCCTCGCCTACGCCTCGCGAGGCCCCGACGACCTCGTCCCAACCTATCCTTTCGGCTATCCGTTGTTCCTCGCAGCGGCCATGCGTGTTGGTGGCTTCGCGGCAGCATTCTGGGTGACGCCCCTGTTCGCGGCGGGGACGGTCATCCTGACCTACGTGCTCGCTCGAACCTGGTTGGGATGGACCGGCGGGGTCATCGCCGGCCTCCTCACCGCCCTGCTCCCAAACTTCGTCTGGTCGTCGTTTCAGGTCATCAGCGACGTGCCGGCCACTTTTTTCAGCGCCCTCGCCCTGGTCGCGCTCTTTCGACCGAAGCCGCGGCCCTGGCACGACGTGCTGCTGGCGGGTTCCATCGGCGTCGAGGTCTGGATCCGGCCGAACGTGTCGATCATCCTCATCCCGGTCGTCGCCTGGCTGGTCTGGCGGCAAGATTGGTGGCGCATCGCTCGCTTCGGCGTCGCGCTGCTGCCGTTCGCCGCGGGGGAAGGCTTTCTCGACCTGCAATTGTATGGCGCTCCCTGGACGACTGGTTACGGCGCGCTGTCACTGGACCATAATCTTGCAAGCGCCGGCGCCCGCGCCGTCCGACACCTGCGGCGCCTCCAGGATCAGCAGGCCCAGGTCGGAATCCCGCTGGGGCTCCTGGGATTTCTTTTCGGTCGGCTGACGTGGCCGCGCCGATTCGCGCTCGCGGGCGCCGCCGCCGTCTTTCTCGCCTTCTTCGCGTTCTACCCGATCGACGATGCCTGGTGGTACGGGCGCTTCCTGTTGCCCGGATTCCCGGCCGTGGCCACGCTGGAGGCTGCCGTTCTGGTCCGCGCGCTCCAGCCCGGTCGGCTGTGGCAACTGCGCGGCTCCGCGGTAGCGATTGGCCTCGCCGCGTTCGCCGTGGTATCGGTCAGCTACGCGCAGAGCCGGAGCGTCTTTCAGGGCGCGCAGGGTGAGCTGAGTTACGCGGTCACGGCCCGGTTCGCTCGGCAGCACGTTCATCAGCCGGCATTAGTCCTGGCCATGCAGCACAGCGGGACTCTGCGCCTGTACGGCGGTCTGGATACCATGCGCTACGACATCGCTCCTCTACCAGAGCTGCTCTCGATCCTTCACCGCGTCGCCCAGAACGGCGGCTCGGTCTATCTTATCGGCGATAGCTGGGAGGTGGCAACGATCGAGCAGGGTGATCGCTCGCTCCTTCTCGCCGGGGCGAAGGAGATTGGGCGGGTCGAGCCGCGCGACGCGACGCTGTTCGCGCTCGACCCGCCGTTCGAGCCCAGGGACCTGCAGGCGCAACACCCCGCGCACGCGCAGTTCGGCGACAACGTGTCCTTTCTCGGATTCGACGCATCCTCGTCGACGGTGCATCCGGGCGACACGCTCGCTCTGACCCTCTATTGGGAGGCGACCAGTCACCCGCGCTTCAAGTACACCGTTTTCGTCCACCTCGAGAACAGCGAGCATCAGGTGGTGACGCAGTCGGATTCCTATCCGGTCGAAGGGCGCTACCCAACGTCGGAATGGACTCCTGGCTACGTCGTCGCGGACGTCCGTCACCTGACCGTTCCTCCGAACGCGGCCACGGGCACCCTGCAATTGGTGGCCGGCCTGTACCGTGTCGAGACGCTGCAGCGACTTTCCATCCGCGATGCCACCGGGAAGCCAATCGGGGATCACCTGGTGCTCGGCGACGTGAGCGTTCGACCACGTTGAGGTGGCAGATGAAGGTTGTCGCGGCTCGCGACGCCTTCGTCCTGCGACCGCGGATTTCGCGGGACGCGAAGCGTCCGACCTCGTTCCCCTCATCACTCGTCACTCGTCACTCGTCACTCCGTGGATGTCACAGAAAGGTGAACTGCCGCCCGACGCGGCTGGGCGTGGCCGCGACGGGGGCGCGTTGGAACGCCACCTGGCCTTTGATGGCCTCGACCCTTTGAGCAACGCGCTCGCGGTAGGCCGGTGGGGCGTTCGCACCGTGGCCGTAGCCGCGTTCGTAGCTGGCGGCGAGCTCAGGAAAGTCCCGCCGGAGAAAGCCGAGGAACCACTCCTTCACGCCGGGCGCCAGCCGGAGCGTGCCCGGCCAGACGCCGGTCGCACCGTGCTCGGCCGCGGCGCGCACTACCGCTTCCAGGTGCTTCGGCCGATCGGTCAGGCCCGGTAGGATCGGCGCGAGGAAGACGCTGGCCGGAATTCCCGCGGCGCGCAGCCGTTCGAGCGCACGCAGCCGACTGAACGGCGGCGGTGTGCCCGGCTCGATCAGCGGCCAGAGCACGGGATCCAGCGTGATCAGGCTGACGTGGACGCCGAAGGTGGTGTCACGGGAAAGCTGCTGCAGCACGTCCAGGTCGCGGACGACGAGTGTTCCCTTCGTCGTCACCGAGCAAGGGTTCGCCTCGTCGGCCAGCGCTTCCAGGCAACGGCGGGTGATCCGGAAAGTCCCTTCGGCCGGCTGATACGGATCGGTCGCGGTGCCGATCACGATCGCCTCGTGGCGCCAGCTCGGTCGCCGCAACTCCGCGCGCAAGAGCTCTGGCAGGTTCTGCTTCACGAAGATGACCTGCTCGAAATCGCGGCCCATCCCCAGGTCAAAGTAGCCATGGGTGACGCGGGCGTAGCAGTACTGACAGCCGTGGGTGCATCCTCGATACGGATTCAGACTCCAGCGGAACGGCATGCCTTCGACGCGGTTGACCGCGGACCGCGCGGTGAGAATCTGGTAGCAGGGCTGGCCCATCGTCCCTCCTGCCGAGCGGTACCCTGGATTACTATAGAACTTATGTTCTTTGTCGTCAAGCGGAGGAACCGGGCGAAAGCCAGCCGTGACCACACCGCGATGGGACGTGTCCAAGACGGACAGCGGAGGATACGGGGTGCTCACCGACTACCTTAACGCGGCGATGAAGCACGCGGAGTATGAAGACCTTGGCAACAGTGAAGGATGGTTCGGTCACACACCCGGGCCTCAGACGCAACTCTCTTCATAGATGGCGATCTCACCGGGTCCCTCGATCGAGGCCGCGACCCGCTGCAGCAGGCGCTGGCGCACCTCGGAGGTCAGCCACGCCTCCAGCGCGCACAGGCTGCCCCACTGCTGCTCGATCAGGATGAGCCGGGGATCATCGTGGTTGATCGAGTAGGTCCCGTTGACGAAACCCGGGTTCGAGATCAGGTGCAGGCTGTGCCGGTAGAAACGGCAGACACGCTGCGCCTCCGCGGGGGATCGCGCGCGAAGCTTCAAGT
>DATLRG010000269.1:0-3880 GCA_035534795.1 Chloroflexota bacterium | reverse complement strand
CCCTTCCCTCACACCCTCTGACTCACGTCCGTCCTGAGTCAGAGATTCCCGGCCGCGGCTCGGGATGACAGTCAGCGGAAACCAGTGCCAACGTGCGTGATGCACCAGTAACCTCCTCGTGGAAAAGCTGTAGTCCATTTGTCCCATCCCAAGGCGGACCTTCGTGTCATATCCGGCAAGCCCTTTTCTACCGAATATGCATGTATGGAAATCGACCTTCACCTCCGACGATGGAGGGCGGACGACGAGCGCATCGTGCCGGTGCGCTCGGATCTCGCGAGGGACGAGTGACCTTGAATCTTCCTGAGCTGGTCCGGCCGCTCGAAAGCCGCCTCCGCGGCCTCGGGATGTGCGCGTGGTCGGCCTCGGTCATGATCGTCGCGGGAACGATCGTTGCCGGTGGCATCGCCTGGGCCGTCGATCGTCGGGTCGACGGAATTCTGCTCGCAACAGGCGTGTCGGGCACGGTTGACCCGACGGCGCTGGACCAGATCCAGACGGTGATCTGGGATTCGGTGTTGGGGGCCATCGCGGTATCTCTCGGCGTCGTCGTCGTCGTGGCCCGCGTCACCTCGACGCTCCTGCGCTGTCAACAGATCGACCGAGAGTTGCTGGCGGAACGGACCGCCCAGGCCGCGGCGCTCGATCGGCTGGGTCGTCTGAAAAGCGACCTCCTGAACTCGGTCTCTCACGAGCTGCGTGACCCGCTCTCGATCGTCCACGGCTACGCCGAGCTCTTGCTCGCTCGTGGGCACACCTTCGACGCGGACCAGATTCGGCAGGTCGCGCTGGAAATGAATCGGGGCAGTGCCCTGATGGCCCGCATCGTCGACGACCTGCTCGACCTGAGTCGCATCGAGCAAGGCCGCCTGCGCCTGCAATGCCGAAACACCGATCTCGCCGTCATCACGCGCGAAACGATCGAGATCTTCTCCGAACAGCGTGGGGCTGAACGCATCGTGCTCGACGCGCCCGGTCCGGTGGTCGCCCTGGCCGACCCGGTTCGGGTCCGGCAAATCGTCGCCAATCTCCTGTCGAACGCGCTGCGGTACGCGCCGACGGGTGCGATTTTCGTTCGGGTGGCCCTCGAGTGCGTGGGACGCGCGGTCATCGAAGTACGAGACGAGGGGCCGGGCATCTCGCCGGAGGCCATTCCACACCTCTGGGAGATGTACTACCGGGCGCCGGAGGTCACCGACTCTCCCGTCGGCACGGGGATTGGCCTCGCGCTGGTCAAGAACCTGGCCGAAGCGCACGGGGGGACCGTCGAGGCAGCGAGCGAGCGAAGCCGCGGCGCAACCTTCCGCGTTCATCTGCCGGTCCAGGACCATCGCGTCGTCGACAGTCGGCTGCCCTCGGGATTCAGTCCGTCCGACGTGAGGAGCGGCAGCCCCGCTTCGGTCTCGCGGCAGCCCGTCGCTCACGCGACGCACCTGATGGACAACCCCGGCGCCGGCGAATCGGTGGCGCTACCCCCCTGAACTCGCTGCGCTTCGCGTCACTGGCACACGCGGCTGGGTAGTAGTTTTCCTTGTTGCAGCGCGCGCATCCGTCGGTCGACGTTCCACGCTGGTCTTGATTTTTCGACAGAGAGTTGTACACTACGTGTTACATACACGTCGGGTCGCATGCACGCCCGCGGACGGGCCACAGTCTCGTCATCCACAGGAGGGTGAGATGAAAGTACGGCTTCCGTGGCACAAGCACCAGGCGGCGTCCCCTGCGGCACAGACCGCGACGGCCTGCAACCACCCCAGGGTGGAGGTCGAGATGCGCGGGACGGCCGTCAAGCGGCGCTGGTGCAAAGTCTGCGGGCAGGAGCTACCGGTCGAGGAACGCTGGAAGTACGAGAAGTAACGCGGACGAGCCCGGCTGTCGAGGGGGATGCGGGGCAGCACTGGGCGCATGCCGGCGCGGCACCAGTCAGCTCGTCGGAAGCCACTCGACAATCACCAGGCCGTCCCTCTCGGGAGCGCGCATCTCTGTATCGCCGGTTACCAGTGTCGAACCGAATTCGCGCGCCAGTGCGATCGCGAAAGCATCGGCGTAGGCCAGTGGATACCTCGCCTTGATCTGGGCCGCACTCTTCACACGCCGAGTCGTGACAGCTTCGAGCCGGACTCGCGAATCGCTCCGGAGCAGCCCGGACCAGAAGCGCGCGGCCTCGCCTTGGCGGCCGGCCCGCACGAGTTGGTAGAAGACCTCACCCGCGTTGATCGCTGAGCACCGTAGGACCAGTTCTCCGGCTTCGGCTCGATCCAAGAGGATCCTGACTCGACCCGCGCACACTTCAGCGCGCATCCACGCGAGAATGGCCCAGGAGTCGAGAACCCTACCGTCCACTCGTCACCTCGCGGCGGTGCTCGTTCATGAGATCCGTGAGCGCGTCCGTATCCTTCAGACAGCCCTCCAAGCTCATCCAGTCCTCTCGCCGGCGCTCCTCATGCGGAGCAACTGGCCGCAAGACGACAGCATCCACGACGATTTCGACCGATAGCTCCTGGCCACACGCGAGGTGCAACCGCTCGCGGATCTCTTTGGGCAAAACCACTTGCCCCCGCGCCGAGAGGTGAGTTCGTGCCATAAGACCATACCCTCCGTCTTACACTGGTCAGTAAGATTATAGTGCGAGCGGCCATTGGCGGCAACGTGGAGTGCTCGCCCTTACGCCACCGGCTTTCCCAGGTACCCTCCGAGTCCCCGCAGGTCCTCCATGAGCGCGGCGAACGCCTCGGTCGAGAGCGTCTGCTGGCCGTCGGAGAGAGCAGCGGCGGGATCGCAGTGAACTTCGATCAGCAGCGCGTCGGCGCCAACGGCCACGGCAGCGCGCGCCATTGTCGGGACGAGCTCGGCGCGGCCGGTGCCGTGGCTGGGATCGACGACGATCGGCAGGTGCGTCTCCTGCCGCAGCACCGGGACCGCGTTGAGGTCCAGCGTGTTGCGGGTGAACTCGGCGTCGAAGGTCCGGATGCCGCGCTCGCAGAGGAGGACGCGGTCGTTGCCCTGCGCGAGGACGTACTCGGCGCTGAGCAGCCATTCGCGGATGGTCGCCTGGTAGCCGCGTTTGAGCATGATCGGCTTGCCGGTCGCCGCGACGTGCTGGAGGAGGCGAAAGGCGCTCATGTTGCGCGACCCGATTTGCAGGATGTCGGCGTACGTGGCGACGAGGTCGACCTCGGACGAATCCATCACTTCGGTCACGACCAGCAACCCCGTCTCGGCGCGCGCCTCGGCGAGCAGCTCGAGACCCTCCCGCCCAAGGCCCTGAAAGTCGTACGGGGACGTGCGGGGCTTGAACGCTCCGCCCCGGAGCACACGCGCGCCGGACGCGCGAATGGCCCGGGCGGTCCGCAGTAGCTGGTCGCGGTTTTCGACCGCGCAGGGGCCAGCCATCACCACGGTGTGGCCGTCGCCGAACGAAACGTCTCCAACGGTGACGGTCGACACGCCCGGCCGCGCACCCCGCTGTGCCAGGCGATAGGGACGCGGAGGGATTGGCTGCGTGGGAACGTCGACGACGATTGCCATGGCTCGATCCTCCAACTTCTTCCTCGGGACTCAAACGAGCCAGGGGACGTGCCTTTGGCGTCCCCTGGCTCGTTTGCTGAGTTGGAGGTCTTGATCTGGAGCCACGAGACGACCAGCGGCGCGTCCGTGGCTTCGTTCTCTCAGAACGATGCGCTCACGGCGCGCTGCTCGAACGCGAACTGGTAATACCAGGCCCCACGGCGGGGAATCGCGTTGATCATCTCGCCGAATCCGGCACCCCTCTGCCAGGGACGGCTGTCCCCCGCGAAGGTGCCATTGCAAAATTCCGCCGCCGACCCAATCGTCATGCCACGGTGAGAACGCCATCGTCGTGCTGGATTTGCGCAGCAAA
>DATLRG010000268.1:0-8950 GCA_035534795.1 Chloroflexota bacterium | reverse complement strand
GAGGGTATTTGAATGGTGTCAGGAGAGGGAGGATTCGCAGGGCGAATCCTCCCTCTCCTGACACCATTCAAATACCCTCGTAACGGCGCCGGTGAAGCCCGCTACACCTCGCCATACCGGTACTTGGTGCTCGCCTCGATCAGTGCGATCTCGGCCTGGCTCAGATCAAAGAGGGCGTACACGCGCGCGTTCAGCGCGGTCTCGAGCTGAACGATCTCCGCGGTGAGGCGCTCGTGCTCGTCACGCCGCTCGGCCAGCCAGGTTTCCCACTCGTCGTGCTGCTTCACGGGGATGTCCGCGCCAAGCGTCCCTTTCACTTCCGCCCGAAACGTGGTGAAATCGAGCGACCACCACGCGGTCAGCTTCTGATTCAGCGTGCGACCGGGCTTCCCCAGGCTGACCAGAACGCGATGCCGCGCCCGGCGGTGGAGATCGTAGCGCTCGCGAGCCAGCGCGCTGATCCGCAGCGCGAGGTCTCCGAGGCTCCGGCGCTGGTCGTCGGCGAGGTCGGGAACCGGCAGGCGTTCCATAAATTGGGGAAACAGGCGATACTGCCAGAGTCCGGCGCGTAGTCGCAGCGGCTGGCAGATCTGGGAGATCGCGAACCAAAGTGGCCGACTCTGGAGGATGCCGAGCACCGCGGGGGACGCACCGGCGACAAAATAGCCGGTGTTGCCAATGAGGGTCCCGCTCACGTCCCAGGAGAAACGCGGCAGCTTGGAAATGTCGGGCCAGACGATCTTGAGTTCAGCGAACTCGGCATGATAGTCCACCGTGTCCTGGATCTCGTACCAAAGGTACGACCCCGGCTTTCGGCCAGGGGCACCGCCTACGCCGTTCGACGATTCAGGCTTCGGCTGCAGCCGGGCGTGGAAGGGCTCAAGGTAGCTTCGGATAGAGGGGATGCGATCGATGTCTGTGCCACGCCGAGTGAAGATCAGCCAGCGGTCCGCGTCTTCCTGGTACCAGGGACGCAGATCCTGGCCTTGCAAAAATTTCTTAAGGATGCTCGAGCTGTCCGGGTCCTCCGCAATCAGGCGCCGTCGCGTGGCGCCGTCCACCACGAACGCCTCGTTGAGACCGGTCAGGACGCCACGGAACATCCTACCGGCCGCGATCTCGCGGAGCGGGCGTCCGACATCCAGCAGCTTCGCCAACAACCGAGTGGCTGACGACGGCTGGAAGGTCCACTCCGGCAGATCAAGCGAGGTGGGATCGCAATCGACGCCTTGCTGTGCAACCGCCTGCTCGAGCGAAGCCGGCACCTTATCCGCGATCAAGAGACTGCGAAATATCCCATCAGCCGGACCCTTGGCCAGCACGACGATCGAGGGCCGCACCATCTCGGCCTCGGGAAACGGCTGGTTCTCGCCGAAATCCACCACGGATTCGAGGTGCGCCGCGGACGGTAGGAACTGTCGGAACGGCTTCGCAAAGTTCGCCCGGGCGAAGGTCCCCGACGAGATGTAGGCGAGGCGGCCGCCGGCGTTCAGCAATCGCACGCCCCGCTCGTAGAAGTACACGTAGAGGTCGGCGACGCTGTCGAAGGAGGCATACTCGGCGGCCAGGAACGACTTTACCGGGGAGAGCAGCTCTTGCCGCACGTAGGGCGGGTTGCCCACGACAGCGTCGAAACCCGCGCGCTCGCCGCGCGATCGACCGTGGCGGTCGAAGAAGACCTCCGGGAACTCCAGCTCCCAGTGAAAGAAGCGGTACCGCGCGGCTGCCTGCATCGACGCGTCGAGCCACTCTTTGAACCTCGGGACCTCGGCCACCGCGCGGCCGGTGGCGTAGTCGACCAGCGGCTTCAGCAGCGCGGCGTCTACTGTGACGCCGAAGTGCGTCGCCGTCGTGAGGTTGGCCAGCCGCTCGTACTTCCCGTACAGTTCGGCGCGCAGCGTCGCGTAGATCTCCTCCTGCTCCTTGACGTCCGCCAGCGTATTCCCGGGCCGGCCCTCGATCAGCCACATCGAGCTGACGGCGGTGCTCATGCTCTGGCGAAAAGCGTCGTCGTCCAGCATCGAGAGCTGGCCAGCCGCGGCCTGCTCTGCTTCCTGCTTCGCCCGCTTGCTGAGCTTCGCGGTGGCGACGTGCGGCCGCAGGTCGGACACCCACGCTCCGACGACGGCGTTGCCCGGCCGCAGATGATGGTCGAGGAACGAGAGCGGCTTGTCCTTGGCCGCGGTCGCCAGCCAGAGCGACAGCTTGGCGAGGTCGACGGCCAGCGGATTCAGGTCCACGCCGTAGACGCAGCTCTGGGCGACGCGCCGCTTCCAGTAGGCCAGGTCCCCTTCGGCGGTCTCGCCGGTCGGCGTGACCGCCTGTTCGACCAGGAACCGCGCGACGTACTCGGTCACCTCGACCGGGAAGTGGCCGCTGCCCATCGCCGGATCGCACACCTTCACGTCGAGCACGGCGCGGATCTTCTCCGCATCGGTCTGCTTGCCGGCGACGGCCGCACGCAGCACCGGGCCGACCGCCTGCTCGACAATGTACTTCACGACGTAATCCGGCGTGTAGTACGAACCGGTTGCCTTGCGCTCGCCCTTGTCGTTGACGAGATCCACGGTCCAAGCACCCTCGGGAAGGATCTCGACAAGATGGAACTCGAGCAGCCCCTCGTAGATCGCGCCGAGGTGCCGTTCGGACAGGTCGCGGTAGTCGACGAAATGGCCGCCGACACGGGCCAAACGGTCGATCGCCCGCTGCAGCCGCGCGTCGCCGACGGCGTGCTGCTCGAGGAAGGGGTGGCGCTTCGGATCGAAGAGGCCGCCGTCGAACGTGCCGATCTTCAGCGCCAGGCTGCCCCGATCGATCAGCTCGAACAGGGTGCGCAGCCTGCTCCAGACTGTCGTGGTGCTGGTGAGGAGCCCGCTGGCGCGGTCAAGGTCCCGCGCCACCTCGCGCGCGATCGCCCGGAGGCTGTAGTGGTCGCGGTAGCTGTCGCCCTCCCGCACCGGCAGCAGCTCGCGCGCCTCCGCGTAGAGGATGAACAAAAGGCGGTAGAGCAAGATCAGCGAGCTATCGTGGATCGCCTGCAGCGTCTCCGGATTGGAGGCAAGCTCGTTCGCGGGGTGATCGAAGAACCCCTGAGCGAGGTGGCGGAGCGCGTCGTAGACCTGCTGCTTGACGGATTCGCCGACGCCGTGGGCGTAGTCCAGGCTCGCGCGGAGGATCGCATCGACGCCAAGCTCAGCGCCGCCGAATGCCGCCCGGCTGAAGAAGGCGTAGAAATAGAGGAAGCGCGCCGGGTCACCGGTTTCAACCAGCGCCTTCAGGTCGACCTGGTAGTAGCGGTCGAGCTTGTGGGCGGTATCGCGGTGGTAGAGGCGCCAGAGGCGGCCGTTGGTAAGGATGCCCCAGGGCACGCCACTGTGCTGAACGTAGAACGCGATCTGGAACGAAGGTGCAGCCCACTCCAGCGGATCACTCGCCTTCCCCTTGGCGCTCGCGTCGAGCGGACGGTCCCAGTGCTTGGCGTCGCCGACGGCGAAGGCCGCCCCCAGCCGCGACTCGTCGAGGGTGACGCCCTTGTTCGCGTCGAGCGCGGCCTGGTTTCCGTAGAAGACGTAGTCCGGCTTCTTCGCGCCGTGCGGGGTCGCGAGCGGCGCCTGCACCTCGAAGGTGTGGCCGAGCGAGGCGAGGACCGGCCGGACCAGGTCCTGCTCCGTCTGCGCCTCGTTCGCCGACGGCTTGAACCTGGCGAAGATCGCGGCGATCTGCTGCAGCGCCGGCTTCGCCGCGCTGGCCAGCATCTGCCAACCGGGAAGCGCGGGCAGGATCTCGTCGAGGTAATGGTCGGAGAACAGCCGCTGGTTGCCGTGCGGGGGTCGGGTGAGTGGCAGTTGCTGTTCCGACATCTCCACGCTCACTGATGGGTCGTGATCGCGAGAAAAGAGCAAACGGTTTGGCAGCAGGTGTGAATACCTGCCTCGGTCGGCGATTAGCTCGCGGCGACGGTAGCTTCGCTGTGCGTTCGCGTGGACCGCACCTTCTCGAACACCTTTGCCTCGCGCGGCTCGCTCCATTCCGCCGGACGGGTTGTCGGAGCGACGTGCAACAGAAACTCGATACCCAGGACACCCGAAAGATGTAGTAGAGTGTCCAGGCTTGGATTGTGCTCGCCGGCCTCGAGGCGCGCGATCGCCGGCTGGTGCATGCCCAGAATTTTGGCGAGTTGGGTCTGGGTGAGCTGGTGCTCTGATCGGTAGCCGATCACGCGCAGTGCAACCGCTCTCGCCAGCGCCGTATTTTCCCAGTACTTTCGAAACTCAGGATCCTCCTGGAGTCGCTTCTCCCGAATGTCTCGTGTGCTGCGCAGGTCACCCTGTTCCATTGCTTATTTTCCCACTTTCCAGTGTGGCTAGACGACCTTCGGCGGCGCGGACCGCGCGGCGAAACCCCGGTGGATCAGTTTTGGCTTCCGGCCCGATCGCGGCGACGACAATGGCCGCACCGATGCGTCGGTAGAATGCCCTCCATGGACTTCGCCCCTGTCGTGGGCGAAGCTCCCGAAGGTTTGCCGCTCCCCGGACCTTACTGCTATGCGGGTGGGAGAGTTGGCCACCTTGCACTTCGAGCTTCTCCAGTGCGTTCTGCATCGCGCGATATTCATGATCAGGGAGGTCTGAAAGCTCAATTTCCGCCTGGGGATGGACCAGAACATCCATACAGCCCCTTATGCATGATCACGCCCCGCGGAGCGCGGGTCTGGCTCAGGCGGCCGATCCATCCGCATCGGACGGGTGCCCTCACCTACGGAAGTATTATACCATAAGTGTTATAGTCAGCGCACATGGTTGATAGAAACCGCCGACTACCTGTTCGCGACTGAAACGAGTGACGATAGCCTGTCCAACGCCGAGTTAGAATGGATCTGGAGGAGGGCGCTCAAATGAAGCCTGCCGAATGCATCCAAAAGCTGCGGCGGCTCATTGGGTTTGGGCGCCTGGAGGAGGCAATCGAATTCTCCAACCGGATTCGTCCGCTGCTGCGGGCTCAACTGAGCGTCGACCAGCGGAACACCGTCGGACGGTTGGTCGAATTCGCCCTCATGGGCCAGGAAGCGCAGGCCGTGGGACCGAAGGAGACTCCATCGGCGCCACCGCACGCTCGCTTCACGCCACGGTAGCTCGCAGCAGCGGCCTTACGCCTGTCAGCAGGTCCCGCAAAACGCAAAGCGCAAACGACGGTCATCTCGACGCACTGGGACACCCCTTGGGCCCCGTTTTGCGTCTTACACCCGGTCCAACGCATACTGGTAGAACGGCACCGGCAGCACGTCTCGCGCAAAAGCGAAGACGCGCTCCGGACCGAAGCACAGCTTCACCAGGTCGCGGCGACTGAGCGTGAGCCGCGCGCTTCCGTCGCGCAGCGTGAGGTCTGTCTCGTCGTCACGCTCGACCACGAGGCGTGGCGCCAGCTTGCCGAGCAACTGCCGCGCGTTCACCACGCGCAACATGCCCAGGTAGTGGTGCTCGGCCGGTAGTCCGATGCGCTCGAGCAGGCTGCCGAAGCCTTCGTCGCGCGGCGGACTTGTAACCTGGAGATGAAGCGTTGGCCCCGTGCCTGGCCGTGTGCGGTCGCGGGTCGAGGTCGACGCGGCTGGATCGTCCAGTCGGTGGAAAATCTCGGCGACGAGGCCGGCCACGTCCTCACCGGCGCCGCCGCACTCGACGACGCGGTCGCGAGCGACGAGCGCGTAGGCGACGACCTGGCCGGAGCGCCGCGCGACGTAGCCGGTGACCCGCGGCCGGCAGAAGAGAAGACGGGTCAGCTCCGGCGAGCGCTCGGCGCGCGACGGCTCGCGTTCGTGCAGCAGGCGCATCGCGTCGAGGTGCGCGTCGACGCCGGCGACGATCTCGGCATCGACCAGCGGCGGCAGGTAGCGAACAGTGGTCCGGTCCAGCGTGAAGCTCCGCTCCAGCGCGCCGTGCTCCCAGCCAAAGCGGCGATACCAGTCGACGATGCCCGTGCTCAGGAGACCGACGTCGCAGCCATCGTCGAGCAGCCGCTGGTGGACGTCGCGGAGGACGGTGCCGGCGAGGCCACGTCGCCGGAAGTCAGGGTGGGTCGCGACGCCGTTGATCCCGCCGACGCGGAGCTCGTACGCGCCCGCGCGAACGGTCGAGGGAAAGATCGCGATCGAGCTGACCGGCTGGTGATTCAGAAAGAGAACGCGGACGTTCTCGAGGTTCGCGGGGCGGTAAATCTGCGCCCAGTCGCGGCCAAACGTCGGCGGCCGCCCGGCCTCGACGCGGAAGACGAGGTTGACCAGGTCGAGGACCGGCGGCAGCTCGTAGTCGGTGCAGGCGCGCGGGCCGTCGACGACGTCGCCGGGGGTGTCGAAGTGCGCTCTCTCCATCATCTCTCCAATTGTCGGACAGACCGCCTCGTCGGCTTGACGCATCCAGAGCGTCGTGTTATCGTGTGCGCCAGCGAACGACCTATTATCTATCATTTCAGTCGGGTGGCGTGCAAGGGGTCGCGGGTGATGAAGCTGTCCGAGGTCGGTGCTTCGCGAGTGGCGCACGTCCGCGCATCGCCGATTGACGCCACGTTGCTCTCCGAGCGCGTTTACGTCTCGTTGCGCGAAGAGATCTTCCGTCAGGCGTTGCGGCCGGGCTTTCGTCTCGACGTCCGGGACATCGCCAGCGCGTACGATACCAGCGTGGCTCCCGTCCGGCACGCGCTCGCGCGTCTCCACGAAGAGGGGCTAGTCGAGATCGCGCCGCGCCGCGGCACCTTCGTCTCGCGGGTCGGCCCGCGCGACGTCCGCGAGATCTTCCAGATTCGGCGGATGATCGAGACCGGCGCGGTGCAGGTCCTGGGCGCACGCCTGCCGGCCGAGGCGAGCGAGAAGCTGGCGGTCGTGATCGAGCAGATGGAAGCGCTCGCCGAGGGCGAGAGTTTTCGGGACTACGAC
Source organism: Chloroflexota bacterium (assembly GCA_035534795.1). Taxonomy (GTDB): domain Bacteria; phylum Chloroflexota; class UBA6077; order FW602-bin22; family CADDYW01; genus JAJPKB01. The sequence continues at coordinate 2,025 of DATLRG010000268.1, read as the reverse complement.
GCCTACATCCGGCTCGACGCCGAGTTCCACCGGATCCCGCTGGCCGCGCTCGCCAACGCGCGGCTCCTGCGCCTGTACGAGGGCTTGCACGCGCACATTCACGTGGCGCGCGGCCTGTATCCGGTCGCCAGCAAGCGGGCATCGTCCACCCTCGCCGAGCACCGGGCGATTTGGGCAGCGTACCAGGAGCACGACGTCAGCGCGGCCAGACAGGCGCTCCTGACACACCTGGAGAACGCGGAAGCCGACTTGCGGCGCCGCCTGGATGGGGGATGAAGCGCCAAACGCAAAACGCAAGACGTAGAAGGCATCGCGCCTTGCCCTGCACGTTTCCCGTTCGGCGCTTTCCGCTCTCCGTTTTGCGTTTCCCATTTTACGTTGTACGCTTTACGATACGACAAGGAGATATTGCCATGGTGACAGCGCGCGTGTCCCGTCACGATTTCCTGCGGCTCGGCCTGCGGACTGCGATGGCGGGTGGGATGATCTCGATTCTCGCCGCCTGTAGCAGCGCGGCGCCGGCGGCCCCGACGACGGCTCCCAGCACCGGTGGCGCCGCTCCTACTCCCGCGCCAAAGCCGACCACCGCCGCGGCGGCACCGACCGCGGCGGCCCAGTCCAATGCGCAATCGGGTGGCAAGACGACACTCACGCTTTTCGGCGCGAACGGCCTCTCCACACAGGAAATCGACTACTGGAAGGCCAATGTCATCAAGCCGTACGAGCAGGCCAACGCGAATATCAGCATCAACTTCGTCAACGCCGATACCAACAAGCTGCTGGTCGACCTCGCCGGGAACCTGCCGCCAGACGTCATCGACATCGAGACGAAGAACCTCGCCTCCTTTGCGATGCGCGGCGCGATGGCCGACGTAACCAGTCGGGTGATGACCTCGAAGGTCAACAAGGAAGACTACTCCGGACCCGACATCGAGAAGGTCATTTTCAACGGCAAGTGGTACGGGATTCCCTGGGACACGGCGCCCGCCGTGCTCTATTACAACAAGAAGATCTTCGACTCGGCCGGCGTCACCTATCCCACGCAGAAGTGGGGCGACAGCGCGTGGACCTGGGATTCCTTCCTCGCGATGTGCCACAAGCTCACCTCCGGCTCCGGGCCGGCTCAGGTCTTCGGCTTCGGGCCGACGAACTGGTGGGTCTACTGGATGCCCTGGGTCTGGGAAAATGGCGCCGACTTCAACGACTCGACCGGCCAGAAGATCACGATCACCGACCCCGGTTTCCAGGAGGCATTCACCTTTTACGCAAACCTGATCTCTAAAGAGAAAGTTGGGCCGTCGCCGGCCCAGTCCTCGATCGGGGTCGATCAGATGTTTTTCACCGGCAAGATCGGCATGTTCTCCAGCGGATCATACTTCTCGGTCGGATTGGACAAAGAGATGGGGACCGAGTGGGACGTCGCCGCCTATCCGATGAACAAGAAGGTCGCGACGCGGTCGCCGGCCGACTGCCACGCGCTCGCCAAGGCCGGCAAGAACCAGGACGCCGCCTGGGACATGGTCCTCTGGCTCACTGGCGAGACCGGCCAGACGGCGTACGCGCAGGGTGGCTACACGCCCGTGCTCAAGTCCGTGCTGGCGACCGACGCCTTCCTGCAGAAGTCCGGTCACGTCAACCGGCAGGTGCTCGCCGATCCGCTGATCATGGGCATCACCCACCACACTGCCGAGCCGATCATCTACCCGCAGGTCAACAACCTCTTTACCACGCCGATGAATAACCTGCTGCGTGGCTCGACCACGGTGGAGCAGCTCGTCACCAGCTTGCAGCCGCAGATCCAGAAGCTCCTCGACGCCGTTCCGCAGGAATGGCAGGGAGTGGCGTGAGACCTCGTTAGGGGTACCGATGTCGACGAAGCAAACCGTCGCCCGTCGCCGTAGCCGCTTGCTCTGGAAGGAGTATCGCGACGGCTATCTCTGCATCTTGCCCTGGATCATCGGCTTCATCGCGTTCGTCGCCGGGCCGATGATCTTCTCGCTCGTCATGGTCTTTACCCACTGGGAC